>JAKLLM010000178.1 GCA_023150125.1 Zoogloea sp. | reverse complement strand
GTAGAGCGCGTCGTAGATGACCATGCCGTGGGCCAGCATCTCGTGGTCGTCGGCGAAGTTCAGCGACAAGCCCCTGGAGATGGCCAACAGACCCGCGGCCTCCCTGGATAGCGCTGGCTGCCCGCAATCAGCACCCCGCACGATGAGCGCCAGCTTGTCGAGTGCCGCATCGTGAAGCTGATACCTGGCGATGAAGGCATCGAAGCTGCACTGCTCGCCGTGGTGGCCCAGTTCGACGTTGGGCACATCGTAGGGAATGGCGCCCGTCTCGGCCGCAATCCGCATCACGTCGCCGGCTGGCACGTAGAGGAACTCCGGACTCTCATCGACGAACCGGCTGACCAGCCAAGGGCAGGCAATGCGGTCAATCTTGGGTCGTTCGCGCGTAATCCACTTCATCGGGCCACCTCCATTGGGTTGATTGGTAGCGGGGTCAGGTTGCTAGACAGCACTTCCTGGCCTGCCAGGAACAGGCGAACCGTTGAGCCTTGCCGGCGCACCTGGTAGCACTCCTCGTGGTCTTTGGACTTGGTCCAACGCCAGCACAACTCGTTGCCAGCGACTCGCCAGCGTCCTTGGGCGGGCTTGCCCATGTTCATGCCTCGCAATTCCCCTTCCGCCACGAACTGGTAGGCAAAGTGGACGCCATCCCCGAAATCCTGATTGATGAAGGCTTGTGTGAGCGCCTGGCCCCTCAGGACGGCCCACCCTTTGTCGGCGGCTGCCGCATTTAGGACGGCCGCCATGCTTGCCGATGCGATGAGCCAGCGTGCAGCTTGCACGGCGTGAGTCACAGGATGAACGTCTTCACCAGGAATCCGATGACGGCACAGCCGCCTATCACATGGATGACATTCGCCTTGAAGCGGAACAGGGCAATGGCGGCCCCCAGGGCTATGAGCGCCGACACCCACTCGAACGCGCCCTCGAACCCCTTCGGCCACAGGACGTGATAACCGAAAAACAGCGCCAGGTTCAGGATGACGCCGACCACCGCCGCCGTGATGGCGGTCAGCGGTCCGGTAAACTTCAGATTGCCGTGGGTCGTCTCGATGAAGGGGCCGCCCATCAGGATGAAAACGAAGGACGGCAGGAAGGTGAACCAGGTCACCACCATGGCGGCTGCGGCGCCAGCCAGGAACAGACTGTCCGGGCCGAACACCGCCTTGACGTAGCCGCCCACGAAGCCGACAAAGGTGACGACCATGATGAGCGGGCCCGGCGTTGTTTCCCCCAACGCAAGGCCGTCAATCATCTGGGTTGGTGTCAGCCAGCCGTAGCCATCCACCGCACCTTGGTAGACATAGGGCAGCACGGCATACGCCCCGCCAAAAGTCACCAGCGCAGCCTTGGTGAAGAACCAGCCCATCTGGGTCAGGGTATGGTCCCAACCGTAGGTGGCCGTGAGTAGGCCCATCGGCACCAGCCAGAGCATGCCGCCGACGAGCGCGACCTTGACCAGTTTGCTCCAGGCGAACAGGGCGTGCTCCGGCGTCGGCGTATCGTCGTCAATCAGCGCCCGACCGAAGGACTTATCCGCCTTGCCATGGCCGCCGCCGGCCTTGAATTTGTCCGGGGCAATGCGACCACCGAAGTAGCCGATAGCCGCTGCGGCCGCGACGATGGCGGGGAACGGCAAGTTGAGCGCAAAGATGGCGACAAAGGAAGCGGCCGCAATGGCCCACAGCACTTTGTTCTTCAGGGCACGTGAGCCGATGCGGTGCGCCGCCTGCACGACGATGGCTGTTACCGCCGGCTTGATGCCGTAGAACAGGCCGGCCACCAGCGGCACATCGCCGAAGGCAATATAGACCCACGACAGGCCAATCAAGATGAATAGCGAGGGCAGTACAAACAGCCCGCCGGCGACGATGCCACCCCAGGTGCGGTGCATCAGCCAGCCGATGTAGGTGGCCAACTGTTGCGCTTCCGGGCCAGGAAGCATCATGCAGTAGTTGAGCGCATGCAGAAAGCGCCGCTCGGAAATCCAGCGTCGGCGCTCCACCAGTTCCTGATGCAGGATGGCAATCTGCCCGGCCGGGCCGCCGAAGCTGATGAAGCCGAGCTTGAGCCAGAACAGGAAGGCCTGCCAGAAGCTGACGGCGGTCGGTTGTTCATCGAGTGTTTCGGGTTTTGCGGTCAGGGTGTTCATGATTTCGGGCCCTTCTCAAAGGAGGCCAGTAGTCCGTCAAAGATGGTGCTTGCCAGGGCCAGCAGTTGGTCGTCGTCGGTGATGGTGTCGCGCAGACCGGCCAGGGCACTCTCGATGCCGGCGGCCTCCGGCGGCTGTACGCCGCCCACGTCAAGGAAATGAACCAGGGCGCCGAAGCGTTGTAAGGCCGGGGTTTCCAGTCCGAAGCTGGCGAGCAGGACTTCGAAGCTCACTCGGGCGCTCACATGGGTGAAGGTCGCGCCATCAAAATCGAACCCCAGCGCATCGGCGGGGCAGTCGCCGGGTGACGGCAGCCACAGGATGGTGGCCTGTGGGTCGATGTGGCGGCGAATCAGCCAGGCACAGGCCAGCCGGTCGACCCACGGACGCTGGCGCGTCGCCCACAGCCGACCCTGATAGTCCTGGATGTTCAAGCAAGCGATGGGATGCTCGACGGGATGGGGCTCGTCCGGTGACAGGGCCCAGGCCGCCTGCTGCTCCAACTCACGCAAGGCTTCGTCCGCCTGCTTCTGGGCTTCGCCGGGGAAGAAGTCGATGACTGCCAGGTTGGCGAAGGCTTTGCGCAGCTTGCGGGCTTGTTTCAGGGCATCGTTGGCCGTATCCGGAGTCAATCCGTTTCGTGCTGCGGCGATGTCTCCCAGCAGCGTGGCGAAGTCGGGGCTGCGGTCGAACAAGGCGATGAAGTTGCCGTCACCGGGTTCCTCAAGGCGGACGAGCAGCGCCGTCCCTTCCGCCGCACGAATATCCGTGGCGACCGCCTCCAACGTGCCCCGGCAATCCTCGCGTTCCGGCATCAGATAAACCCCATCCCGCAGGACGGCTGCGCCCGACGCCTTGAGGCTACGCCAGGCACGCATACGGGCCGTGGCGTTCTCGGTGGGCAGGCTGGTGATGAGTGCAATCCATGTAGTCATGGATACACTCTACGCATTTGTAGATGTTTCTACAAATGCGTTCTGTTGTTACGTAAAGCTCTCAGGTTGCTTGGTTGTTTTTGACTGTCCGTTAGTTGGCTTGTAACGGACCTTGCGGCACTCAGGATGGAAGGTCTCCTGATGGCTTATGTTGTCTGATGAATCGGCTGTTGGGAATGTAAGCGCATTAGGGGAGGGGAGATATTGGAACTACTTTGTTCCCAGGCCCGAACTCAACTTTGTGAAGGCTGCTTGATATCGACACACCCTATACGCACGTAAATCTATCGTTCAGCATTCGGCCAAAAATTGACTTTTTTGCATTGAGCAGCACCCGCGTTCTTCCAGGCCGTGGTGACGCAGCCGACGGTGGTGTCGGCGAGGGCCGGCGCGGCCGGCAGGGCGAGCAGGAGCGCGCCGAGGAGGGCGGGGCGGAACTGGGGCATGGGGCACATCCTTTCAGCGGGCGCCGGCGGGGGGGCGCGGCGCATGACAAAGGGCGATCCGGGCTGCCAGAATGCAAGGCATTGCGGCGATGCCTTCCGGCGGCCGCCAGATCATGATATGCAGTCACTCTAACCCAAACGCCCCCAGGACATGGCCATCATCCACCCCGAGGGCTGGCGCGAGCTGAAAGCCAGCGGTGCCGCCCAGCGCGAAATCGAAACCCTTGCCCTGCTCGCCTACGGGCTGCCGGCCGACTACACCGTGTACCACGGCGTGCACTGGACGCGGGTGCCCGAGGGCAGCTTTGCGATCGCCGGCGAGATCGACTTCGCCATCATCGGCCCCACCGGCAAGCTGCTGCTCGTCGAGCAGAAATCCGGCTTTCTGGCCGAGACGCCCCAGGGCCTCACCAAGCGCGCCGGCACGCGCGACGAGAGCGTGCCGCTGCTGCTTGCCCGCAACGCCGACAGCCTGGCCGCCCGGCTGCACGCGGTGTGCGGTGATGAGCCCGTCGACATCGAATCGCTGCTCTACTGCCCCGACTACGTGGTCAAGGGCGCCGGCAGTGCCGGCATCGATCCGGCGCGCATCGTCGACGCCCGGCGGCGGGCCGACCTGATCCCGGTGATCCGCAGCATCCTGCCCGCCGACGGCCCGCGCCTCGCCAGCCGGGCCAAGATCGAGCGCTTCCTGGGCGACATCCTGCAGCTGGTGCCCGAGGTGCACGCGGTGGTCGGCGAGGCCCACGGCCTGTACACCCGCCTCTCCGGCGGGCTGGCCGAATGGGCCCGGCGCATCGACTGCGAACCCTTCCGGCTGCGCGTCACCGGCACTGCCGGCTCGGGCAAGACTCAGCTGGCGATGGCCGTCTATCGCGACGCCCTCGCCGCCGGGCGGCGCCCGCTGTATGTCTGCTACAACCGGCCGCTGGCCGACCACATTGCGCTGGTGGTGCCGCCCGGCGGCGAGGTGGCCACCTACCACCAGCTCGCCGACCGCCTGCTGCGCGCCTGCGGTGAGACGCCCGACTTCCGCCAGCCCGGCGCCTTCGCCCGCCTCGAGGCCGCGCTGGACGCCCACCAGCCCACGTCCGCCGAGCAGGTGGACGAGCTGATCGTGGACGAAGGTCAGGATTTCCGCCCAGCCTGGGCCGACAACCTGCTGCGCTTCCTGCGCCCCGGCGGCCGCGCCTGGTGGCTCGAAGACCCGCTGCAGAACCTTTACGACCGCCCGCCGGTGGCGCTGCCCGGCTGGGTCGGCCTGCGCGCCGACACCAACTACCGCAGCCCGAAGGACATCCTCGCCACCCTCAACAGGCTGCTCGCCAGCCCGGTGGCGGCGGGCAGCCCGCTCAGCGGCGGGCCCGTCGAGATGTTCACCTATGCCGGCGACGACGAGCTCCAGCACGCCACCGTGAAGGCCATCACCCGCGCCATCGGCCTGGGCTTCCGCCGCCCGCACATCGCGGTGATCAGCTACCGCGGCCGCGAGCACTCGGCCCTCGCGCCGGTCACCCGCCTCGGGCCCTATGCCCTGCGCGCGCCCACCGGCCACTACGACCTGCTCGGCAACCCCATTCTCAGCGAGGGCGACATCCTCATCGACTCGGTGCACCGCTTCAAGGGCCGCGCCGCCCCCTGCGTGATCCTCACCGAGATCGACTTCGACACCCTCGACGACAAGGCCGTGCGCCGCCTCTTCGTGGGCGCCACCCGCGCCACCCTCAAGCTGATGCTGGTGCTGTCGGCCCGCGCCGAAGCTACCCTGCGCCGGCGCCTCGCCGACCCTACCTGACCCGGCCGCCCCACAAGGAAATGCCATGCCCGACCACTGCTTCACCTACGGTTCGCTGATGTGCGATGACATCATGGGCGCCGTGTGCGCCGCCGCGCCGCTCAGCCCGCTGCCGGCCCGGCTCGCCGGCTTCCGCCGCGCGCCGGTGATCGGCGTCGAATACCCCGGCATGGTCCCGGCCTCCGGCCATGCGGTCGAGGGCGTCCTCTACCTCGACCTCCCCGCCAGCGCCTGGCCCTGCCTCGACGCCTTCGAGGGCGACGAATACCAGCGTACCGAGGTCGAGGTCGAGCTCCCCGACGGCTGCCGCCTTGCGGCCTGGACCTACGTCTTCAAGCCCGAACACGTCGGGCGGCTGGGCGAGGGGGAGTGGGACTTCCAGCGTTTCCTCGAAACCGGCAAGGCCAGGTTCGAGGCGCTTTACATGGGGTTCGATGTGCTCGGGCGGGAGGGCTGAGGGGGCGTCGCCCCGGGGCCCGGCGGAACCTGTCGCGGGCACGCCCTGGTTCATTCTCCCGAGGTCAGACCGTCAGCTGATCGCCGAGGGGAAGGAAGAGCAGCAGCGGGGCATCAGGTGCCGGGACGAACCCGTATCGATGGTAGAACGCCGCGGCCTGTTCGCTCTTTGCATCCACTGCCAAGGCGACCCCGCCTCCATTATTGGAGATTTCGTTGGCGCGCTCGATGGCGTTCATCAGCAGAAATCCACCCATTCCACGCTGTTGTAGGGCCTTGTCGACGGCGAGTCGGCCAAGACGGATCACGGGCAGGCGGCGCGGTTGAGACTTGCGCGACGGGTAGCTCGACCCATCCACCTCGCTGATCGTCAATGTGTAGTAGGCCAGAATGGTTTCCGGATTCTCTACGTCAACGAATACGAAGGTTCTCGACTGTCTTCTTTTTTGTTGCTGGAGCGACTGCTCGGCCAGCCAGAGATTGAGTGCGGCTTCGCCGCAATCGAACTGGGTCCGGTCATGCTCCGAACTCAAACGTTGAATTTGAGCCTTCACTGCTCACCTTTCTAGCGTTGTAACGCTTAATTGCGTTCGCCAGCGTAGGGGTGGGAGGCGGTGGGTTATCGATGAGGTCGAAGAACCAGGCGGCAGTTTGGGCCGACATTCTGATGACTCGCTCGTTTTCGATGATTCTTTCCGCTTTTTCCAGTGCTGCCTGCGCGACGAACTGACTGACCGTGGAACCGACCATGCTTGCGGCCAGATCCAATGTTTCTACAAGAGATTGAGGCACTCGGGCGGTAATCCGGCCCCGGGCTTCCGGAGTGGTTTCGCGCACCTTGGGGTTAGGCATGAAGATAGTCCTAGAGATATGAGTAGCGAGTTCGAGTAGTCAGCGAGTTCGAGTAGTCAGCGAGTTCGAGTAGTCAGCGAGTTCGAGTAGTCAGCGAGTTCGAGTAGTCAGCGAGTTCGAGTAGTCAGCGAGTTCGAGTAGTCAGCGAGTTCGCGATTTTGATCGGACCCTTCACGCAACGCCAAACAAGTTATTAGCTAGGCAAACGTATGGTGCCAAAGTGTCACCGTTTTGTCAATGTTGGTGGCCGTTTGACTCCGCAGTGCCTCGTTAGAGACTGTTGTGTCATCACATCTGCGCGAGATGTTTGAAGAGGGTGAAGGCAAACTCGTCGCCGTCCGCCGAGGTCATGTCCAGCACGTGCCGAATCGGATGCTGGAGCCTCAGGCACGGACTGACGAGGGAGGTAATTCACGTGCTTCCTCTCTACCGGCAAGGCCCGCTTCGAGGGGCGGTGCTGCACTGAGGTGGGGTTGCCGTCGTCCGGGGGGCAAGCGCCCTTCCCGAAAGATCCCCGCAGGTGAGCCCTTCAGCGAGGATGACGAAACAGGAGGGCGGTGAGAGCTGGCTCGGCAGACGATCATGACTGCCCGCCAGTTCGCCATCCACCCCTTTTACCTCAGGCCGAGTTCAGCCGCACATTCCCGATAATCGGCATCGGTCCCGGTCTTCCGTTTCTTCCTCCGCATCAAATCCCGCCAACCTGACAGATCGTCAAGAATATCGGCCATCATCTGCACGGGCGTCAGGTAGGCGTGATTGGTCCGCTCGACGAGTTCGGGAATCTTCAGCAGCTTCACGGTGGCTGGGTATCCCATTCTGACTGCCGTGTGAAGGGCGCTATTGCCCTCGGCGGTCGACACCCGGGTGAGGTCCGGGCCCCGAGCGAGAATGGCTGACACACAATCCGGCGATGCCCCTGTGACCGCCGAGTGGAGGGCCGTCCGGCCCAGGTAGTCCTGGATGTTCAGATCAGCCCCGGCTTCGAGAAGGACCTTCACCATCGGCAGGTCACCTCGATCTGCTGCCAGCATCAGCGCCGTCTGCCCTTTGAAATCCTGCAAGTTCGCCTGCTCAGGCCAATTGTCGATCAGCAGATAGATAGCCTGGCGCCGCTTGACGACGTGCGCCTTCATCTTGGCTACGTCTCCTTGAAGCTCCGCAGGCACCTGAACAGCCAGCTCCGGCAATTTATCTTCAAACGTATGAAGCATCTTCAGCCAGATCATCAGGACGCTATCGCCGCGCACATCCCTGAGCCGCTTCTTACAGAAGTTGCCGGCGTTGCGCTTCAACCAGACGCGCAGCCCCTCCCAGTCGGCACGCTCGATCAAGC
>JAKLLM010000177.1 GCA_023150125.1 Zoogloea sp. | reverse complement strand
GCCAAAAACGCCCGCATGGACGCTGGCGATGCGGCGCGGCGCCGGGTTAACGGCCGCCTCGGCAGCCGGCCCGCGAGGGGGCTCGGCGGCGCCCGCCGAATGGACGGCCGCCAGCAGCAGCGCGGCACCGCACGGCAGGCGCCGGAGAATCGACATGATCATGGGAGCGCCCTCGACGCGCAGCTTGAAACCCGCGGCCTCCACGCCGGAGGCCGGAGCGCGCCGATGCTAGACGAATTCCGCGGGCGCTCCTAGCGCAGGGCCGGAACGCGAAGACAGCCGGGAAGGGAGAGCGGAGATTGCCCGGGGCGGGCGCAGGCGTCCACGAATGCGGCGCCGAAAAGAAAAAAGCCCGAGCACCTGGGGGCTCGGGCCAAATCCACACCAAAGGAGGAGGGTGGAGGAGACAGCCAGAATATTATTGCGGCGCGTATTGCGTCGCAATATGATAATTTCTATTTATAAATAAGAACCCTCTATGGATTCTCCCGCGCCCGGCGCAGCGGCTCGAGCAGGCCCGCCAGGCCGTTGTGGTCGAGCTCGTGCATCAGGGCCAGCAGCTGGCCGATCTCGCCCGGCGGAAAGCCCTGCCGGGCGAACCACGCCAGGTAATGCCCGGGCAGGTCGGCAATGGGGCGCCCCTTGTACTTGCCTTAGGGCATCTCGCGGCTGACCAGCCGCTGCAGCATTTCCGGATTCACACTCTCCTCCGTTTCGACGGGCCGGCCAGCCAGGTGCTGGCCATAAACCAGCCTTCTTCAGGCCGGCACGGCCCGCGCACCGATCAATGCCCGAAGCTGTCGGCGTCGAACATCTCCGGGTCGGGCCGGTCGAGGCGGCCCAGCGCGGCCATCTCGTCGGCGGACAGGCTGAAGCCGAAGATGTCGAGGTTCTGGGCCATCCGCAGCGGGTTGGACGACTTGGGCGTGGCGACGAAGCCCTGTTGCGTCAGCCAGCGCAGGATCACCTGGGCCGTGGTGCGGCCGTGGCGCTCGGCCACCGCGCTGATCACCGGGTCGGTGAGCATCGCGTTGCCGCAGCCCAGCGGGCGCCACGCGCCGGTGACGATGCCCTTCTCGCGGTGGATCGCCACCAGGTCGTCGCGCAGGTGGTAGGGGTCGAGCTGGATCTGGTTGAGGTGCGGCACGAGGCCCAGGTCGAACAGCTTCTGCAGGTGGGCCGGCTTGAAGTTGGAGGTGCCGATGGACTTCACCAGCCCCGCCTCGAGCAGGCGCACCAGGCCCTGGAAGGCCTCGACGTAGCGGCCCTGGTCGGGGTTCGGCCAGTGCACCAGCAGCAGGTCGATGTAGTCGAGGCCGAGGCGCTCGAGGCTGGCCTCGCAGGCGGCGCGGGCGCCGTCCACGCTGTGCCATTTGCGGTTGAATTTGGTGGTGACGAAGATGTCCGCGCGGGCCACGCCGGACTGGCGGATGCCCTCGCCCACGCCGCGCTCGTTCTCGTAGTTCTCGGCGGTGTCGATGAGCCGGTAGCCCATCGCGAGGGCGGCGGCCACGGTGGTGGCGGCTTCGGCGTCGTTCATCGGCCAGGTGCCCAGGCCGAGTTGCGGCATCTGGACGCCGTTGGCGAGGGTGAGGCTGGGGGCGGGCTTGATGATCTGGGTCATTCTTGTGGTCCGATACAGGGAAGGGACCGCAATCTTAGCCGGACCGCGGTGGCGATTCACCGTTTGACGGCAGCGGCAGCGCGAGACGCCGGGCCCGGGGTCGCGCCGGCGGCCCGCACAAAAAAAGAAACCCGGGCGCTTGCGGGCCCGGGTTAAATCCACACCAAAGGAGGAGGGTGGAGGAGACGATTCAATCTTAGATCAGCATTTGCTGCGGCGCAACATTCAGCGCACTGAATATTTCTATCGAATTATAAGGGCGCCCTATCGGCGCAGGCCTGGCGCCCCGTCAGCCTTCCGCCCGGTAGAGCAGCACCTTCAGCGAGCGCTCGCTCGAGACATCCCCGAAAGCCGGCGGGTTGGGCAGCCGCTCGCAGAAGACGAGCCCGGGCGCCTGCGCCTCCACGAGCGCCTGCAGGAAGCCGACGCCCAGCTTGGGGGAGTTGAGGCACAGCAGCGCGTGCCCGCCCGGGGCCAGCAGATCGGGCAGGCGGCGGATGAGCCGGGCGTAGTCCTTCTCCGCGACGAAGCTGCCCTTCTGGTAGCTGGGCGGGTCGAGCACGACCAGGTCGTAGGGCCCGCCGCGGGTGATCTTGCCCCACGAGCTGAAGATGTCGTGGGGCAGGAAGCTGGCCCCGGCGGTGAGGCCGTTGTGCAGGTGGTTGCGCTTGCCGATGGCGAGGGCGCCGTCGCTCATGTCCACGTTGGTCACCTGCCGGGCTCCCGCCTGCAGCGCCACCACCGAGAACGAGCAGGTGTAGGCGAACAGGTTGAGCACCTTGAGGCCCGGGCGGGCGGCCGCCAGCTCTCGCACGCGGCGGCGCCCCTCGGCCATGTCGAGGAAGAAGCCGTGGTTGAGCCCGCGCAGCAGATGCACCCGGAAGGCCGCGCCGTCCTCGGTGACAAGATGGGGCTCGGGCACGCTGCCCGCCATCAGCCGCGTCTCGGCGCGGGCCTCGTGGCGGTACTGGAAGACCCAGTTGAGGGGCTCGTCCGGGTTGAGCTGCGCCCAGCGCGCCGACAGGGCGTCGTGGAGGCGCGCCAGGTCGGCCTCCTCCAGCGGCAGGAAGCTGGTCACCAGCCACACCGGCGGGAAGGCGTCGAGCGTCAGGTGCTCGCAGCCCGGGTAGAGCCCGCCCCGCCCGTGGAAGACCCGGCAGGCGTCGGTGGGCAGGGGCATCCGGGCGATGGCGTCGAAAAGGGCTTGCATGGGCAGTCGGGCTTTCGGATCGGGGAGCCGGAATCTACCTGAAGTTTCCGCGAGGCAGGCGCAAACCCGCCGCGACGCCGGCCTGCCGGGCGGCGCCCCGGGCTGCGACGCCTCGCCGCGGCGCGACAGGCCCTGTTTGACCAGGATCAAAGGGACGGCGCGGGGGGGTCTGCCACCGCTTCAGTTCCCACACGCCGAGCCGATGAATGCCCGGCCAAGACGCGGCTCCAGGCCCCGCCGAAGGCTTCGCGGCACAGCCCGATACGCGCGCAATCCAGCGCCCGGGGCAGCCATTTCATCGGAGAAGAGATCACGTGTTTCGCATCAAAAGCCTCGGGCAAAAGCTGACCGCCGTCATCGTTGCCGTCCTGCTGCTGGCCTTCGCGGTCGGTTCCGTCGTGCTGAACCAGGTTTCCGACCGGCGCGTCACCGAGGCCGCCACGCACTCGGTGGAATCGGTCAATGCGACGGTCCTCGACATGGTGGATGTATTCGCCGTGCAGGTGGAGAAAGGCGCCGACCGCCTGATGACCGCGCTGCAGTTCAGCATCCAGGAGCCGCTGCGCCTCGACCCCGCCGCCACCGCCCGGATCGGCGAGCGCACGGTGCCGGTGCTGCGCCTCGGCGGCAAGCCGCTCAACCTGGATTTCGGGCTGGTGGACATGTTCACCCGGGAGACCGGCGGCGTGGCGACCATCTTTGCCCGCGACGGCGACGATTTCGTGCGCATCACCACCTCGGTCAAGAAGGAGGACGGGGCCCGCGCGGTGGGGACGCTCCTCGACCGCGCCCACCCGGCCTACGCGAAGCTGATGAAGGGCGAGGCCTACCGCGGCCCGGCCCGCCTCTTCGGCCGCGACTACTACACCAAGTACGTGCCCATCCAGGAGGCCGGACAGGTCATCGGGGTGCTCTTCATCGGCGTCGACTTCACCGACGAGCTGAAGGCCCTGACCGCGCGCATCAAGTCCACCCGCATCGGCAGGACCGGCTACGTCTTCGTGCTGAACGCCAAGGAAGGCCCGGCCGCCGGCAACTTCGTGGTCCACCCCGAGCTGGAGGGCAAGAGCGGGCTGGAGATCACCGACGCCGACGGCAGGTTCATCGTCAAGGAGATGCTGGCGAAGAAGCAGGGCATCCTCGGCTACACCGCGCGCAACGCCGGCGCCGCCACCGGCAAGGCCAAGATCGCCGCCTACGGCCACAACGAGCGCCTGTCGTGGGTGATCGTGTCGGGCGCCGGCATCGAGGACCTCGGCCGCGACATGAACGCCCTCATCTACCTGGCCGGCCTGGTCGGGCTGGCCCTCGTCGTGGTGCTGCCGATCCTGATCACCGTGGTCATCCGCAAGCTCGTGTCCGCCCCGCTGGGCGAGCTGCAGGCCTTCTGCCAGCGCGTCCAGCAAAGCCACGACTTCACGCTGCCGGCGCCGCCTCTGCGGGAAGACGAGGTCGGCCAGACCGGGCAGGCCATCGTCCGCCTCCTCGACACCCTGCGCACCACCTTCAACGAGCTGCTGAACACCGTCTCCAAGGTGGACCAGGCGGCCCAGGAGATGTCCCAGGCCTCGGTGCATGCGTCGCAGCAATCCCATGTGGCCAGCGACTCGGCATCGTCGATGGCCGCCGCCATCGAGGAGATGACGGTGAGCATCAGCCACATCACCGAAAGCGCGGCGATCGCCGTCGATCGGGCCAAGGGCGCCGGCGTGCGGGCCCGCGAAGGCTGCGAAACCATCCTCGGCGCCACCGCCGAGATGACCGCCATCTCCGACGAGGTGCAGCGCGCCTCGCTGGTGATCAACGACCTCACCCGCGAGGCCGGCCGCATCTCGAGCATCGTCGGCGTGATCCGCGAGGTGGCCGAGCAGACCAACATGCTCGCCCTCAACGCCGCCATCGAGGCGGCCCGGGCCGGCGAGAGCGGCCGCGGCTTCGCGGTGGTCGCCGACGAGGTGCGCCGGCTGGCCGAGCGCACGTCCGCGTCGACGGCGGAGATCTCGTCGATGGTGCAGTCGGTCCAGTCGCTGTCGGTGCAGGTCAACGAGATCATGGGGCAGTCGGTGGACCAGGCCACCCACGGCTCGGCCCTCGCCCAGGAGGCCGCGGCGGCGATCACCGACATCCGGGAGAGCGCCGACCGGATCATCGAGCTGGTCCAGGACATCAACCTGGCGATGGGCGAGCAGAACGTCGCCAGCCAGCAGGTGGCGGTCCAGACCGAGCACGTCGCCCGGGTGGCCGAGGAGAACAACATCGCCTCGATCCAGGCCAGCAGCACCGCCGAGCGCCTGGAGGCCCTCGGCAACCAGATCTCCTCCCAGGTCAGGCAGTTCAAGATCTGAACGGGGCCGGCGCGGCCCCGGGGAGCCGCGCTGGCCCCGGGCGCCACGCCGGGTGCGACGTCGACTTTATTGTTTTTACTATTTTTGCCGTATTGAACCCCGACACACCTCAAGTCGGCTCCGCATAAATCCGTAATCCATTCTCCGGATCAAGAAACCCCCAGCCCAGGCAGACGGAGAAGAACATGGCAACAAGCCCGGACAACCCTGCAAGCCCCGGCCAGGCGCTGGCCACCATCCTGGTGGTGGACGACTCGCGGATCAACCTGAAGGGCGTCAGCCGCATGCTCGAAGGGCACTTCCGGGTGCTGACGGCCGAGTCCGGCCCCGTCGCCCTGCAGATCGCGGCCGCCGAGCCCCGCCCCGACCTGATCCTGCTCGACGTGATGATGCCGGACATGGACGGCTACGAAGTCATCCAGCGCCTCCAGGGCGAGGACGCGACCCGCGACATCCCGGTGGTCTTCGTGACCGCCCGGGTCAACGACGAGGACGAACAGCACGGCCTCTCGCTGGGGGCTGCCGACTACATCACCAAGCCCCTGCGGCCGGCCATCCTGCTGGCCCGCATCCGCAACCACCTCAAGCTCAAGCAGGCCCAGGACGCGCTGCGGGACTACAACACCGCCCTCGAGTCCAGCGTCGCCGAGCGCACCGCCACCCTCAGCGCGGTGCTCGACAGTGCCGATCAGCTGATCGCGATGATCACCCACGACGGCGCGATCATGGCCATCAACCGCCTCGGCGCCCAGGAGTTCGGCAGCACGCCGGCGCGGCTGGCCGGCTGCAACCTGTTCGACCTGCTGCCGTCCGAGTTCGGCATCCCGCTGGCCGACCAGATCGCCGAGGTGATGAACACCGGCCGCAGCAGCGAGATCGACGCCGCCCGGGACGCGCGCATCTTCCACGTCACCGTTTACCCGGTGCCCGGCGAGCCGCCGCGGGTCGTGGTGTACGCCAGCGACGTGACCGACAAGGTGGCCGCCGACGCCATGCTGCGCAACGAGCGCGAGCAGCTCGCCGCCTCCCTCGCCCACCAGCGGGAGCTCAACCGCAAGCTCGAGGAAGCCCAGAACCAGCTCCTGCAGTCCGAAAAGATGGCCTCCCTCGGCCAGCTCGCCGCCGGGGTCGCCCACGAGCTCAACAACCCCATCGGCTTCGTGCGCTCCAACGTGTCGACGCTGAAGGGCTACCTCGACAGCCTGTTCGGGATCATCGCGGCCTACGACGAGCAGGCCAACCGGAGCGCGTCGCCGGAAGCACTTGCGGCCCTCGCCGCCATCAAGCAGCGCGAGGACTTCGACTTCCTCCACGAAGACATCTTCCAGCTGCTGGCCGAGTCCCAGGACGGCCTGACCCGCGTCCAGGACATCGTCCAGAACCTCAAGGACTTCTCGCGGGTTGGCGAATCCGGCTTCGGCTGGGCCGACATCCACGCCTGCCTGGACTCCACCCTCAACATCATCTGGAACGAGCTCAAGTACAAGTGCACCGTGGTCAAGCACTACGACCCCAGCCTGCCCCAGGTGTACTGCATCGCCTCCCAGCTCAACCAGGTGTTCATGAACCTGCTGGTCAATGCCGGCCACGCGATCGCCGAGAAGGGCGAGATCACCATCACCACCGGCCACACCCCGGACGGC
>JAKLLM010000176.1 GCA_023150125.1 Zoogloea sp. | reverse complement strand
GGTGACCGGCGCCGGGGCCGGCTGGGGGGCGGGTTCGGCGACGCCGTCGCGCAGGTCGCGCACACGGGCGGCCAGGGCGGGCTGGAAGAGCACGGAGAAGGCGAGGGCGAGCCGGCTCAGCAGGGACGGGTTGGGTCGGGTCATGGGAGTTCCTTGTGTCGTCTCGGGCGCGGTGCGAGCACCGCGGAGGGAGGGCCGGCGCGGCGCCGGGCCGCGGGGCGGGGGGCTTTCCGGCAAGTAAAGGCCGCCCGGGCGGGGCGGCGCTTGCAGCGTACAGGCCGAATCTTACCGGGCCGTGGGCCGGTCAAGCGCTAGCCGATAGCTTGGTGGGGCGAATCAGGCTTTCGGCGGGAATGCCGAATTGCTCATGCAGCCGCCAGATCATGTTGAGCGTCAATGGCCGTTTGCGGGCGAGGATTTCATAGACGCGGTTCAGGCGACCGATGGCCGGAACCAGATCCTTTGGCGCCAGCCCGCCTTGCTCCATGCGGAACTTGATCGCCTCGACCGGATCGGGTAAGTCGATCGGGAAGTGCCTGGCCTCATAGGCTTCGACCAGGGTCAGCAGCACCTCGAAACGATCGCCCTCGGGCGTGCCGGGCTCCGGCTCGTTGTCAAAATACGCCGACACCTCGCGCAGGGCGACCTGGTAGTCGTCGTCGGTGTGAATCGGACGGATTTCCATGTCAGCGCTCCAGTTCGACGGTTTCGGCGTCAAGCGCATCGTATTCCGCATGCGTGCCGATGAATTTTATGTAGACAGCCTGGTAACGATAGGCCACCGAGGCTACCAGGCGGTAATCATTGCCCTTGATGTTGAAAACCACCCGACGATTCTTGAGGATGCTCGCGCTGCGGTACTGTGCCTTGACGTCCGCCGGCTGGCTCCAGAGTGCTTTTTTCACCTCATCTGCCCACGATTTCAGGGGCTGCTCGGCATCCGGGTATCGGTCCCAAAACTCTCGCAGGTAGCTGACGGCAATAATTCTCATGTGAAAGCATAGTCCCAAAATGGGACTTGTCGCAAGTGTTCAAGTTTTCCGGCAAACCCGTGAGATCAGGTAATGGCGCACAAGAGGCTGGCGCTACAGCCGAAAATGTGGAGTTAAGAAAAGTTCGAGGATGACCCATTCGGCGGCACAGCTGTGAAAAGCTCTCGTTCAAGATTTGACGTGACGGGCGGCTGGAGTCGCAAACCCCACCTTGACCGGATCGTTAGACTGGGCGTTGACACTGGCTTTTCTCAACTGCCGCAGCAGGTTAATCGCACCCGTATGGACCATAGTCATCAGGGTAGAGTTTGCGGTGGCGAACTCTCAACAAGCCAATAGCTGCATGCATCACATCGCACTGGATTGATCTGTGCGTGCCAAGCAAGTGGCGTTCAAGGCCTGTTGGAATGCTAAAGCCAACCCCGTAGGTTTGAGTTACTTGGCCGCAAAGAGGACAGGCAGCTCTGCCGTGTGCGTCTGGTTTTGTGTGCTCAATGATCCTGCTTACAACTTCAAAGCCCCAGCGACGGCCTTCTTCTCGAGTAAATTCGTAGGGAGGCTCAATCAGTCCCTGAAACGGCTCAGGGATCAGGGACAAAATCGTCCGTCGCAACAGATAGATCTCCTCGCGCATGCGGTCCATGCGCGCTTCGGGCTGTAGGGCTGGATCTATATCAACACGTTTTCGCATAGGGGCCTCTATGTAGGTCTAACGCATGCTTGAGTTTTGATTGAGGGCGTACCGCATGTGAATGGTGGATGCCCGCTTTGGGCCGGACTCGTGCCCGCAGTAATAACTCATCATGCATGTCGATGCAATCCTGCGGGACAGCAGTTCAGGCCGTGAATATAGCCTTTCCATCCAGTGATCCGGGGCACATTCCAAACGCGACCGATGCATCCAGTCGAGAGGCGCCGTCCATCGCGAAACCCCGACACCCCAAAAGTTTGTGCGCCAGCGGGGGATCGTTCCGCCCTGCGGTGTGTCTCAAGGGCGACCGCCGGGGGCTTGGTGTAGCATTGCCGACGTCGATTCTGGCGTCGACACCCTCAGCCGAGAAAACGCCAGCACCAGCCGGCGCACCCTAATCTGCAGGGGCGACTTCAGTCGCCCGCGGAGGTCAAAAGAGGGATGCGCCCCGGTTTGCCGGCCAAGAATGAAAGCGCCCTGATTTGCCGGCCCCGCGGGGCCGTTTGCGTTCCGGAAACCCCCTCCATGTTCAGTCCTGCCCCGTCGTCCAGTCCCGCCTCCCTCCCGAAAAAACGCCGCCTGTGGCCGTGGGCCGTAGCCCTTGCGCTGATTGCCGCGGGGGGCTGGTACGCCAGCCAGCGCGGCGCGCCGCCGGAGGGGGAGGGCAAGGGCAAGAGCGCGTCGGGTCGCCCCGGCGGGCCGGGCGGGCGCGGCGACCGGCCGACGCCGGTGAGCCTCGCCACCATCGGCACCGCCGACATCCGGGTGCAGGTGCCGGCCATCGGCACGGTGGTGCCGCGCAACCAGGCGGTGGTGCGGGCCCGGGTGGATGGCCCGCTGCTGGAGGTGGCCTTCACCGAGGGCAAGCCGGTGGCGGCCGGCGAGGTGCTGGCCCGCATCGACCCGGAGCCCTTCAAGGCCGCGCTGGCCCAGGCCCGCGGCCAGCTGGCGCGGGACGCGGCGTTGCTCAAGAACGCCCAGCTCGACCTCGACCGCTACAAGGGCCTGCTGGCGCAGGACTCCATCGCCAAGCAGCAGGTGGACACCCAGGCGGCGCTGGTGCAGCAGTACAAGGGCACCGTGCAGGCCGACGAGGCGGCGGTGAAGAGCGCCGAGCTGCAGCTGTCCTACACCACCATCCGGGCGCCGATTGCCGGGCGGGCGGGCCTGCGCACCGTCGACCCGGGCAACATCGTGAAGGCCTCGGATGCCGCTGGCCTCGTCACGATCGCCCAGCACAGCCCGATCACCGCGGTCTTTGCAGTGCCCGAAGACCGCCTGCCGGCGATCCTGCAGCGCCTGCGCGGCGGCCAGGCCCTGCGCGTCGAGGCCTGGGACCGGGACATGCAGGCCCGCCTCGCCGAGGGCCGCCTGCTGGCCGTCGACAGCCTGATCGACAGCGCCACCGGCACCGTCAAGCTGAAGGCCGAATACGCCAACCGGGACGGCGCGCTGTTTCCCAACCAGTTCGTCAATGTGCGGCTGCTCCTCGACACCCTGTCCGGCGTGGTCGCGGTGCCCACCGCGGCGGTGCAGCAGGGGGCCAAGGGGACCTATGTATACAAGCTGGGCGCCGACGGCACGGTGGCCGCGGTGCCGGTGAAGCTGGGGCCGGCGGATGGCGCCCTGGCGGCCGTCGAATCAGGCCTCGCGGCGGGCGACAAAGTGGTGGTGGACGGGCTCGACAAGCTGAAGGACGGCGCCAAGGTGGAGGCCATCGACCCCAAGGCCGTCGACGCACCGGGCCGCGAGCCGAAACGCGGCGCCGGCCGGCCGGGGCACTGAGGTGATGCCCGTCTGTTATGCCTGCCAGACCCCCCTGTCCCCCCTTGGCAGGGGGGGACGGTGCTGGGCGAAGGGTGCCTTTTCTCCCTCCCCTGACAAGGGGAGGGCCGGGGAGGGGTTGGCGGACTTCGGGGGCAGCCTGCGATGAATCCCTCGCGTCTCTTCATCCTGCGCCCGGTGGCGACCTCGCTGCTGATGGTGGCGATCCTGCTGGCCGGGCTGGTGGCCTATCGGCTGTTGCCGATTTCGGCGCTGCCGGAGGTGGATTACCCGACCATCCAGGTGCGCACGCTCTACCCCGGGGCCAGCCCCGTCGTGATGACTTCGGCGATCACCGCGCCGCTGGAGCGCCAGTTCGGCCAGATGCCGGGGCTCGACGACATGTCGTCGGTGAGCTCGGGCGGGGCCTCGGTGGTCACCCTGCGCTTTGCCCTCAGCATGGAGCTCGACGTGGCCGAGCAGCAGGTGCAGGCGGCCATCAACGCCGCCGCCAACCTGCTGCCCACCGACCTGCCGGCGCCACCCACCTACAGCAAGGTAAACCCGGCCGACACGCCGATCCTGACCCTCGCGGTGAGTTCGCCCAGCCTGCCGATCACCCGCATCCACGACCTGGTGGAGAGCCGGCTGGCCCAGAAGATCTCCCAGGTGCCCGGGGTGGGCCTCGTCAGCATCGCCGGCGGGCGCCGCCCGGCGGTGCGGGTGCAGGTGAACCCCAGCGCGGCGGCAGCCTACGGGCTGAGCCTGGAAGACATCCGCACGGCCGTCGCCAACGCCAACGTAACCCAGGCCAAGGGCAGCTTCGACGGCGCCCAGCGTTCCTCGACGATAGACGCCAACGACCAGCTGCGCTCGGCCGACGAATACGCCCGGCTGATCGTCGCCTACAAAAACGGCAACCCGGTGCGCCTCACCGACGTGGCCACGCTGGTCGATGGCGCCGAGAACCTGCGCCTCGCCGCCTGGGCCGACCGCAGCGACGCGGTGATCATCAACGTGCAGCGCCAGCCCGGCGCCAACGTCATCGAGGTGGCCGACCGAGTCGGCAAGCTGCTGCCCCAGCTCGGCGCCAGCCTGCCGGCCTCGCTGGAGCTGCGGGTCATCAACGACCGTACCGTCACCATCCGCGCCTCGGTGCGCGACGTGCAGCACGAGCTCCTGATGGCGGTGGCGCTGGTGGTGATGGTGATCTTCCTGTTCCTGCGCAGCGTGTCGGCCACCCTCATTCCCAGCGTGGCGGTGCCGCTGTCGCTGGTCGGCACCTTCGGGGTGATGTACCTGGCGGGCTTCAGCCTCAACAACCTCACGCTGATGGCGCTCACCATCTCGACCGGCTTTGTGGTGGACGACGCCATCGTGATGATCGAGAACATCGCCCGCTACGTGGAGGAGGGCGAGACGCCGATGGCCGCGGCGCTGAAGGGCGCGAAGCAGATCGGCTTCACGATCATCTCGCTCACCATCTCGCTGATCGCGGTGCTGATCCCGCTGCTGTTCATGGCCGACGTGGTGGGGCGGCTGTTCCGCGAGTTTGCGATCACGATGGCGGTGGCGATCCTGATCTCCGCCTTCGTCTCCCTCACCCTCACGCCGATGATGTGCGCGCGCCTCCTGCGCCACGTGCCCGAGGCCGAGCAGGGCCGCTTCTACAAGGCCAGCGGCGCCTTCTTCGACCGGGTGATCGCCCGCTACGGGGTGATGCTCGAATGGGTGCTGGCGCGCCAGGGGCTCACGCTGGGGGTGGCCGCCGGCACGCTGGCGCTCACGGTGCTGCTGTATGTGCTGGTGCCGAAGGGCTTCTTTCCGGTGCAGGACACCGGGGCGATCCAGGGTATCACCGAGGCCGGGCAGTCGATCTCGTTTGCCGCGATGGCCGAGCGCCAGCAGGCGGTGGCCGACGTGGTGTTGCAAGACCCGGCGGTGGCCGGGCTGTCGTCCTTCATCGGCGTCGATGGCAGCAACGCCACGCTCAACAGCGGGCGCATGCTGATCAGCCTCAAGCCGCTGGCCGAGCGCGACGCCAGCGCCTCCGAGGTGATCCGCCGCCTCGGCCCCGAGCTCGAGCGGCTGGCCGGCATCCGGCTCTACATGCAGCCGGTGCAGGATTTGTCGATCGAAGACCGGGTGAGCCGCACCCAGTATCAGTTTTCCCTCAGCTCGCCGGACGCCGACGCGCTGGCCACCTGGGTGCCGCGCCTCGTCGAGCACCTGCGAGGCCTGCCGCAGCTCGCCGACGTGGCCAGCGACTGGCAGGACCAGGGCCTGCAGGCCTGGCTGCAGATCGACCGCACCGCGGCCAGCCGCCTGGGGGTGAGCACCGCCGCCATCGACAACGCGCTCTACAACGCCTACGGCCAGCGCCTGATCTCGACGATCTTCACCCAGGCCAGCCAGTACCGGGTGGTGCTGGAGGTGGCGCCGGAGTTCCGCCGCAGCCCGGACGCGATCGCCAAGCTCTACGTGCCCGGCACCGGCGGCGCGCAGGTGCCCCTGTCGGCGGTGGTGCAGGTGAGCGAGCGGCCGGCGATGCTGGCGGTGAACCACGTGGGGCAGTTCCCGGCGGCCACCGTTTCATTCAACCTCGCGCCGGGCGTGGCGCTGGGCGACGCCGTCGACGCGATCCGCGCCGCCGAGGCCGGGCTGGGCCTGCCGGCGAGCATCGAGACCCGCTTCCAGGGCGCCGCGCTGGCCTTCCAGGCCTCGCTTACCAGCACGCTGCTGCTGATCCTCGCCGCGGTGGTGACGATGTACATCG
Source organism: Zoogloea sp. (assembly GCA_023150125.1). Lineage (GTDB taxonomy): Bacteria > Pseudomonadota > Gammaproteobacteria > Burkholderiales > Rhodocyclaceae > Zoogloea. The sequence continues at coordinate 642 of JAKLLM010000176.1, read as the reverse complement.
TGCTCGGGGTGCTCTACGAGAGCTACATCCACCCGATCACGATTTTGTCCACGCTGCCCTCGGCCGGCGTCGGCGCGCTGCTGGCGCTGCTGGTGGCGCAGAGCGAGCTGGGCATCGTGGGGATCATCGGCATCGTGCTCTTGATCGGCATCGTCAAGAAGAACGCCATCATGATGATCGACTTCGCGCTGGAGGCGCAGCGCCACGACGGCCTGTCGCCCCGCGAGGCGATCTTCCAGGCCTGCCTGCTGCGTTTCCGGCCGATCCTGATGACCACCCTGGCGGCGCTACTCGGCGCGCTGCCGCTGATGCTCGGTACGGGCGTGGGCTCGGAGCTGCGCCAGCCGCTGGGGATCACGCTGGTGGGGGGGCTGCTGGTGAGCCAGGTGCTGACCCTCTTTACGACGCCGGTGATTTATCTGGCGTTTGATCGGGTGGGGAGGAGGTGATGGTGCCCTGCGCCGGGCGGGCGGTTGTTGTCTGTCGTCCGCTGATGGAGACCAACCGTTTTCCGTTGTTTGGCGTTTCGTCGGCCGGGTCCCGGCCCGGCGGCCGGGTTACTTCTTTGCGTCGCCAAAGAAGTAACCAAGAAAGGCGACCCCGCCGAGCCGGTCGTCTGATCAAGCTGTCGCTTGATCAGAC
>JAKLLM010000175.1 GCA_023150125.1 Zoogloea sp. | reverse complement strand
ATTGGCCGGGTCCCGCCCCGGCGGGCGGGTTACTTCTTTGCGTCGCCAAAGAAGTAACCAAGAAAGGCGACCCCGCCGAGCCGGTCGTCTGCTTCGCAGACGACTCCCTTGCGCTGCTCACAACAGGCGGCCGGCGCAGAACTCGCGGGCTGCGCCCGCTCAGACAGCTGCGCCGGACATCCCCGCCTGTTGTTCCGCTGCTCAGCGGCTCGGAAGGGGCTTTCCGGAATCACCGAGCGTTGCAGGACGGGCATGTGTAATCGACGCAAAGGCGAAAAGGCGAAAGGCGAAAGGCGGGGGCCTGGCAGCAAAAGCCGGCGTGTTTTTCTGCGCATTGATCACACGAGTCGCCCCAGCAAAGGCTCGGTGTGTGTTGAAAGCCCCTTCTGAGCCGCCGAGCAGCGCAGCAGCGGGCGGGGCCTTCCGGCGCAGCTGTTTGAGCCCGCGTAGCGGGCGAGTTCTGCGCCGGCCGCCCGATGGGAGCAGCGCAGGGGAGTCATCCGCGAAGCGGATGACCGGTGAAGCGGGGTCGCCTTTCTTGGTTACTTCTTTGGCGACGCAAAGAAGTAACCCGCCCGCCGGGGCGGGACCCGGCCAATGTGACGTCAAACAACGGAAAGCCGCCGGTCTCCACCAGCGAACCCCCAATCAACGAAATCCGCGTGGACCTCATCCGAGCCTCGATGGAGCCTCGATGGTAGTCAGGTAGTCAGCCTCGGGAGATCGTGCGGCGCATCACGATGCCGTCCTCGACGCCCGTTCCGGCAGGGCCGAAGAAGCCGGGCAGCCGCGAGATCTCCTCGAAGCCGGTCGCGACATAGATCTGGCGGGCGCCCCGCCAGGATTCGTTGACCAGCAGCACGATCTCTTCGAGGCCGCAGAGGCTGCGGGTCACGCGATCCAGGCAGGCCGCGAAGAAGGGTTGCCCAAGCTGCCGGCCGCGGAAGGCCGGGGCCAGCGTCATTGAGCTCACATAGAGCGTCCGGCCCTGCCGGGGGCGATGGCGGGCCCGGATGTCATGCCCCAGCTGGAAGTGGCCTTCGTCCGGCACGCCGCCCGCCAGCTGCCAGACCTCGGAGAAGAAGCAGCCGGCGATGCGGGCGTCCCGCTCGGCGATCAGCGAGCCTTCGGGAAAGGCCTCGATCCGCCGCGCGTAGACGTCGGGTGATTCCTGGTGATGGGCGGCAAAGCCCATGGACTCCATCGCGATGATGGCGTCCAGGTCGGCGAGGGTGGCGGAGCGGAGGGCAAGACCGCTCATGCCAGGTCGGCGGGCACCACCGCGCGCAGCACGGTCTGCGTCTCGTCGTCGCGGACGCGGTTGGTGAACCACCACAGGGCGCCCTTCTTGATCGTCCAGTCGGCCTCGTGGCCGGACAGCAGCAGGGCGGCGAGGCGGCCGAGTTCGGGCTGGTGGCCGACCACCAGCACCGAGCCGCCGGCGTCGGGCCAGCCGCAGGCGGCGAGGAGGGTAGTGATGTCGTTGCCCGGGGCGAGGCCCGGATTGACCTCGAAGTTCTGGGTGAAGGCGCTCGCCGTCTGGCGGGTGCGGGTGGTGGGGCTGACCAGCACGCGCAGCTTCTTGGGGCGGCGCTTCTCGAGCCACTCGGCCACCTTGTGGGCTTGCTTGATGCCGCGCTCGGTGAGTTCGCGGGTGCTGTCCGGCAGCCCGTCCACGGCTTCGGCGTGACGCCACAGCAGCAGGTCCATGGTCTCCTCCTTTTTTATTGAAGGCGAGGAGTCTGGGGGCGGCAGGTTACGGTGTGATGACTTGTTCATCGCCGCCAGGGGGCTTTGCCCCACAGGATGGGTTCGAGGGCGGGGAGGATGCTGCGGCGCAGGCGGGCGATCTTGGGGGCGTGCCAGCCGGCCACGAAGGCGGCGCCGCTGCGCAGCTCGGGGTCCTTGCCGGCCCAGGCCTTGAGGCGGCCGCGGGCGACGGCTTCGTCGTTGATGTAGCCGAGGGTGTCCTGGATCTCGGCCAGCTCGTTGGCGTAGCGGACGGTGGCCTTCTCGGGCAGCAGCGGCAGCAGGAACTCGATGGCGTAGCGCAGCCGCTTGAGCGAGACGCGCAGCTCGTGGAGCTTGTCGGGGTGCAGGTCGGCGGCGGCGGTGTAGCGCTTGCGGGCGCGCTTCCGGAGCTGGGTGAGCTGCAGGCGGGCGAAGGTGGTGAGGTTGGCCGACTTGACCAGCGAATCGCTCTGCAGGCCGTGGAGGTCGGCGGCGAGGGCCAGCATCTGGCGGCCGTGGCTGGCGGCCAGGAGCTGCTCGCGGGCGGCGGTCTTCTCGCGGTCGCGGCGGTCGACGGCCATCGCGATGAGGCGCTGGGTGGCTTCGTCGGCGAGGCCGGATTCGGCCACCGGGCTGAGCACTTCGGCGAGCATCACGTCGAGGTCGCGGGCGGCGCCGAGGCCATCGGCGGCTTCCTTGAGGCCGTCGGACCAGCGGCTCACGAAGTCGGCCGGCAGGGCCGGGCTGAACAGGCGCAGGGCCGAGCGCAGGCGGCGCAGGGCGACGCGCAGCTGGTGGATGAATTCGGGGTCGTCGCTCTCGCGGGCGCCGGATTCGTTGGCCTGCCACAGGGCCAGGCAGTCGAAGCCGATGATGCGGAAGGCGTCCACCGGCGACTGCTCGGCGGCGAGCCGCGAGGGCCGGGCCTTGGCTGGGCGCAGGGCGTGGTTGGAGAACAGGCGGTAGCCGCGCTCGGCCTTGCTGACGTTCTCGGGGGTGAGGGGCAGGGTCTCGGCCAGCTGCAGGGCGAGGGCGTAGAGCTCGGTGGGGTCGCCTTCGACGAGTTCGAGTTCGAGCTCGCAGAGGGGCTGGCTGCGCTCGCCGGCCTCGATGTGGCCGTTGTCGATCATCGCCAGCACCTTGACGCCCTCGCGGGGGGTGAGGATGACGGTCTCGCGGCGGAAGTGGGTGGTGAATACCGGCACCAGGCGTGGCTGGAGTTCTTCGAGGCGCTTGCGCACGTCGTCGCGGTCGATGGCCGAGAAGTCGAAGCAGGCGTTGGCGTAGGGCTGTTCCCACTCGGGGCGGGACGACAGGCCGGCCACCGACTCGGCGGCGCACTTGACGGTCTGCAGCCAGCGGCTGCCGGCCTTGCGGGTGCGCACCGCCATGCGGCGTTCGCGCAGCTCGAGTTCGGGGGTGTCGAAGTAGGTGTTCTCGAGGGTGCACGCGCGGCCGTCGCGGGGGGCTTCGGCGATCAGGGGGTGGCGGCGCAGGGCGGGCAGGGACTTATGGGGCAGGGTCAGCTTGAGTTCGATCTCGTGGCTCATGGCGGTGCCATCGGCTAGGCAGGGCGCCCGCGGGATGCGGGAGTGCGCGCAATTCTAGACCCGATGGCGGCGCGCTGTCTTGCGCGCCCATGTGACAGTGCGGCTGCTTGGCAGGCCACTCAGTAGATCACTTGGCAGGCCCCTCAGCCTGCGGCGAAAACCGCTTCGGCGCTGCCCCGCTGGCCCTTGTTGTCGAGCCAGGCGACGGCCACCTTGTCGCCGGCCTTGACGCCGGCAAACTGGAAGCCGAACAGGGGGTTGGCCGACACGGCGGTGCCGAGGCCGCCCTCGATCACCGGGCGGCCGTTGATGCTGAGGGTGAGCGAGGTGATGAAATGCGCCGGCACGGCCTGCCCGCCGGCGTCGCGGCGCTGGCCGGATTCCATGGGGTGGGGCAGCAGCACGCGCACTTCGCCGTCGCTGCCCCTGACGGTGGCGCGGATCTTGATGGGGTCGGACATGGGGTTCTCCTGGTTCGCTCAGCCGCAGCCGCCGGCGGTGACCTTGACCTCGCGGAACACCGTGTAGTGCCTGCCGCCGGCGCTGGCGACGATGCGCAGGCGGGAGCTCTCGCCCATCTTGAGCTTGGCCTGGAAGCGCGCCACGGCCGGCGGGGCAAAGTTGAACTGCAGCGCGAGGGGGAAGGGGTTCTTGTCGACCAGCACCGACAGGCGCGTGGTGCCGGGGATGTTGCTGATCACCTCGATGGGCACGGCGGCGCCGTTCTCGGCGATCTCGGGGGCCTTTAGGAGGATGTCGGCGCTGGTCTCGGCGCCGGTGGCACCGATGAGGCGCAGGGCGTCGGCGGCCGAGCGGGCGTCGAAGGCGGCGCGGTTGAAGTCCACGGCAAGCGCCTGGCCCGGGCGCAGCAGGCCGCTGCCGACGAGGCCGGCCAGAACGCCGGCGCTGCCGAAGGCCTGCAGGAAGTGGCGTCGGCTGCCCATTCAGGCCTCCGCCTTCCAGTGGCCCGACTTGCCGCCTTCCTTCTCCAGCAGGCGGATGCCGTCCATGGTCATGCCCTTGTCCACCGCCTTGCACATGTCGTAGATGGTGAGCAGGCCGACCTGCACCGCGGTGAGGGCCTCCATCTCGACGCCGGTGCGGCCGACGGTTTCGGCGGTGACGGTGCAGCGGATGGTGGTGTCGCCCTCGACGCTGAAGTCGGCCGCCACCCGGGTGAGGAAGATCGGGTGGCACAGGGGGATCAGGTCGGCGGTGCGCTTGGCGCCCTGGATGGCGGCGATGCGGGCGATGCCGATCACGTCGCCCTTCTTGTTGTCGCCGGCGAGGATGCGGGCCAGGGTGGCGGGCTGCATCACGATGCGGCCCTCGGCGCGGGCCACGCGCCGGGTTTCGGATTTGGCGGAGACGTCCACCATGTGGGCCTGGCCCTGGGCGTCGAAGTGGGTGAGGGTGTCGCTCATGCTGCCTCGCTGGGTGGGGTCGGGGAACGTCTTGCCGGGGGCAGGTATCATAGCATCGTGAAAAATCGCCTGATCGCCGCGCTGCTGTGCGTGGCCCTTTTGCCCCAAGGCTTCGCCCAGACCCTGCCGGACCTGGGCGACAGCGCTTCCGCCGACCTCTCCCCGCTCGCCGAGCAGCGCCTGGGGGCGCAGATCATGCGCGAGATCCGCTGGCGCGACCCGGCCTACCTGCGCGACCTGGAGGTCGAGGATTATCTCAACCACCTGGGCGGGCGCCTGGTGGCGGTGAGCGACGGGGCCGGGCTGCCTTTCCAGTTCTTCGGGGTCGACGACCGCTCCCTCAACGCGTTTGCGATGCCGGGGGGCAACATCGGGGTGCATACGGGCCTGATCCTGGCGGCCCAGAGCGAATCGGAGCTGGCCGGGGTGATGGCCCACGAGGTGGCCCACGTCACCCAGCGCCACATCGCCCGCATGGTGGGCCGGCAGAGCGAGACCGGGCTCTTGATGCTGGCCTCGCTGCTGGTGGCGGTGCTGGCAGCCAAGTCCAGCCCGCAGATGAGCCAGGCGGCGATCATGGGCGGGCAGGCGGCGGGGCTGAGCTCGCAGCTGGCCTACTCGCGGAGCTTTGAAAACGAGGCCGACCGCATCGGCCTGCAGAACCTCACCGCCGCCGGCTTCGACGTGCGCGGCATGTCGGCCTTCTTCGAGCGCCTGCAGAAGAACAGCCGGCTCTACGAAAACAATGCGCCGGCCTACCTGCGCACCCACCCCCTCACCGGGGAGCGGATCTCCGAGATGGAGAGCCGGGTGATGCAGATGCCCTACCGGCAGGTGCCGGATTCGCTCGACTTCCAGCTGGTGCGGGCCAAGCTCCGGGTGGGCACGGTGGCCCCGCGGGAGGTGCTCGAGGCCTTCGAGCGGGCCGCTGCGCTGGGCTCGCCGACGGTGGCCGCGCAGTACGGGCTGGTGCGGGCCTACCTTAGCACCCGGCGCCTCGACGATGCGGAGCGGGCGATGGAGGTGCTCCGCAAGCGGCGCGTGGCCTCGCCGATGATCGCCGGCCTGGAGGCCGAGCTGCGCCTGGCGCGCCGTGATCCGGCCGGGGCGGCGCAGATCTTCCGCGACGCGCGGCTGCGTTTCCCCCAGGCCCGGCGGCTGTTGCACGGCGAGCTGGAGGCCTTGCTGGAGGCGGGCCGGCCGGCCGAGGCCCTCGAGCTGGCGAAGGCCGAGACCCTCGCCCGCCCGCCCAGCGCCGGCCTGTGGGAGCTGCGCGCGCGGGCCGAGTCGGCGCTGGGCAAGCGCCTGGCCCAGCACCGATCGCTGGCCGAGGTGTATGCGATCCAGGGCAATTACGCGGAGTCGGCCAACCAGCTGGCGCTGGCCCGGGCCGCGGGGGATGGGGATTTCTTCGAGCAGTCGGCGGTGGATTCGCGGCTGCGGGAAGTGCGCCTGCTGCTGGAGGAGCAGCTGCGCGAGACCCGCCAGCAGCGCTGAGCGGGCCGGTGGCAGGCGAACCTGCCACCGGGTGAAGCGTTTACAGGCGCCCGTAGCGCACGCAGAGTGCCCACACCAGGTCGGCAAAAGCCTGCTGGTTGAAGCGGGGGCGGCCGCTCACGGTGAGGGCCAGCCGGGTGCGCCCCACGTGCATCGGCCAGAAGCTGAGCCCGCTGATGCCGGCGGCGTCGACGTTGCCCCAGCCGTCGAGGAGGTGGTCGCCCAGCTTGGCCAGGGCCGCCGACTGGCGTTCGGCCACCGACAGCATGTCGGCGCCGAGGGCGGCCAGGGCCTCGCCGGTTTCGTGGTCGTAGCCGGTCATCGCCAGGCAGAAGCCCATGCTGTCGGCCAGCACCGCCTGCCCGGCGTCGCTGAGCTGGGCGAGGAACTGCGGCAGCGTGGTTTCGAGGGTGCCCAGCGGCGCGGCGCGCGGCGCGGGCCAGGCTTCCAGGCTGGCGTCTTCCTGCAGGCGCAGCAGCGGCGCGAGGGCGGCTTCGGTGTCGGCCTCGCCGGTCCAGGCGCTGGCCGCCGCCGGGGTGAGCTCGGGGCTGCTGGCTTCCCGCAGGATGGCCAGCAGGATGCGCCGCTCGGCGCTGTCGTCGGCGCGGGCGACGGCGCGCCAGGCCCCGTAGGGCGTGACCGTCAGGTAGTTGCCGGGAACAATCTCAAGCATCGATCAGTCCGGGGTTGAGGGTGTA
>JAKLLM010000174.1 GCA_023150125.1 Zoogloea sp. | reverse complement strand
GAAGCCCGGAAGGCTGCGGCCTGACCCTGACGAAAACTCGGTAGCACCCGAAGCCCGGCCAAGCGCCGGGCTTTTTCATTGCGGTGCGCCCGGCGCCACCTTGCACCATGTCGGTGCCCTGAAGGTGTTCGGCATCCCGTTTGGGCGCATCGGACGCCACGCAAGCGAGCGATTTAACCAAAATTTGCCTCGGCACAGATTTTGCTGCGGGTGCACAACCCCCGATCCGGGTGCTGTCATACCAAAGGAGAATCCATGCCCGGCTTACTTGTGGTCCGTCGATCCGGGCGCATATCGCACGTCCTGCCGTGGCTGCTCGTGCTGCCCGGCGCCGCCTTCGCCCAGGCTGCGCCGCCGGCCCGTCTCGACGGCGCCAACACCGCCTGGATGCTGGTGGCCACCGCGCTGGTGCTGCTGATGACGCTGCCGGGGGTGGCGCTGTTCTATGGCGGCATGGTCCGGCGCAAGAACGTGCTTTCCACCATGAGCCAGAGCATCGCCATCGCGGCGGTGGTCACCCTGGTCTGGTGCGCCGCCGGCTACAGCCTGGCGATGCGCCCGGGCAACGGTTTCATCGGCGGCCTCGACCGCCTCCTGCTCGACGGGCTGCGGCTCGACGCGCTGGCCGGCATCCCGGGGGCCAGTATCCCCGAGTCGGTCTTTGCGGAGTTCCAGCTGAGCTTTGCCATCATCACCACGGCGCTGGTGGCCGGCGCCTTTGCCGAGCGCATGAGGTTCTCCGCGGTGCTGCTGTTCGCCGCCCTGTGGTCGCTGCTGGTGTATGTGCCGGTGGCCCACTGGGTGTGGGCACCGGACGGCTGGCTGGCGCAGCTCGGCGCCCTCGACTACGCCGGTGGCACGGTGGTCCACATCAACGCCGGGGTAGCCGGGCTGGTCTGCGCGATGGTGATCGGGCCCCGGGCGGGTTTCGGGCGCCAGGCCATGATGCCCCACAACCTGGCCCTCACGCTCACCGGCGCGGCGCTGCTGTGGGTCGGCTGGTTCGGCTTCAACGCCGGCTCGGCCCTCGCTGCCGACGCCCGTGCCGGCATGGCGATGCTGGTCACCCAGCTCGCCGCCGCCGCGGCGGGCCTCGCCTGGATGTGCACCGAATGGCTCACGCGCGGCCGGCCCAGCGCCCTCGGACTGGTGTCGGGGGCGGTCGGCGGCCTGGTGGCGGTCACCCCCGCGGCCGGCTTCGTCACGCCGGGCTCGGCGCTGTTGATCGGCCTGGTCGCCGGTGTCGGCTGCTATCTGGGCGCCACCCTGTTCAAGCGTGCGCTCGGTTGCGACGACGCGCTCGACGCCTTCGGCATCCACGGCGTCGGGGGCCTGGTGGGGGCCCTGCTCACCGGCTGGCTGGCGTCGCCGGCCATCGGCGGCGTGAAGGGCTATTTCACGGTCCAGCTTACCGGCGTCGCGGCCACGGCCGCCTACAGCGCCCTGATGACCCTGCTGGTGCTCCTCGCCATCGACCGGCTGGTCGGCCTGCGGGTGGACGAGAGCACCGAAGCCGACGGCCTCGACATCGTCGAACACGGCGAGGCCGTCGCCTGACGCCCGCCCCGCAACCTGCAACAGAAGGAGCCCCCATGGAACCCGACTCCGTCCTCTACGGCCTCCTCGGACGCATCCACCTGCTGATGCGCCGGGTCGCCAACCGCATCACCGACGTGGAGTACATGCGCGCAAACAAGGACGATGCCCGGGAGATCGTCCGCCTCGGCGTGGCCACCGGCAACCCCGAGCTGGGCGAGCTGTGCAGCCGCCTGCGTCAGGCGATGGAGCTGGACGCTCCGCCGCCTCCCGCCCCGCCGCAGAGCGAGGAAGCCCCCGGCCTGCTGGGCCGCCTGCGCACCGGCCGCCCCAGCGCGACACACCCGACCGAGCGGTATATCGGCTCCCTGCGCTGAGCCAGGGGCCGGCCCGGGCAGTAACCCGAAGCGGGGTCGCCGGGCGCTCGGTTAAGATGAGGCCCTTGTCCGGATTCCGGGCTCATCCGCTTCCAACATGGCAAAAACCCAGACTGCGCCGGGCGCGTCTTCGGCACCCCGGTTCATTGCCGTGGGCATCGCGCCCACCGACGAGCAGATCGCCATCCAGACCAGCCGCGCCCGCCACGTCATCGCGATGGCGAACGCCGGCGCCGCCAAGACCACCACGCTGGCCCTGCGCATCGCCGAGTCGATCACCCGCGGCGTGTGGCCCGAGAGCATCGTCGCGCTGACCTTCTCCGCCGAAGCGGCGCGTGTGCTGCAGGCCAGGCTGGTCGAGATCGGTGTCGATGCAAAGCTCGCCCGCCGCGTCCGCTGCCTCACCTTCGACGCCTTCGCCCAGCAGGTGCTTCAGGCCTTCGAAGGTGTTGAGCCGCCGTTTCTCGCTAGCAACGAAGCCCTGGCGCCCCACGTGCGCGCCAGCGTCGCCAGGCTGCAGCTCGAAAACGTCCAGCGCCGCTCGCCGCGGGAGCTCTGGCTGCCCGAGCACAACGATCAGATCTTCGAATTCCTCACCCTGGCGCGGCAGATCAAGGCGCGCATGGTGAGGCCGGAGCTCGGGGACGGCGAAACCATCGAGGAGCGGGCCGAGCTGCTGGGCATCCCGGAGGGCGTCTTCCTGCTCTACCGCCACCTGGAGCGGGAGCGCGCCGGCGACGGCGTCGGGCCGCGCTGGCGCACCGAGTTCGACGCGACCTACGACCTGGCCTGCCTGCTGCAGGGCGGGGAGGTGCAGGTGCCGCTGCCGGAATATCGCATCGTGATCGTCGACGAACTCCAGGACATGAACCCGGCCACCTACCTGGTGCTGGAGCACCTGCTGGCACGGGGCAAGGCTTTCTTCAGCGGCGCCGGCGACTTCGACCAGGTCATCCACCGCTGGGCCGGCGCCGACGTCGATTTCATCCGCGGCCAGTTCGGCCAGGGCTGGCGGAACGTCGAGTTCCTGCCGCTCACCCGCACCTACCGGCATGGCCCGATCATGGCCCTGGCCACCGCCGCGCTGAAGAACAAGGCGGTGGTGTCGGGGCGCAATCACGAAACCCGCCTCCGGGTCGTGCCCTATGCCGACCCGCGTGAAGCCGCCGACAAGGTGGTCGCCGACATCCTCGACTGGAAGAAGCGCGGCGGGCAGCTCGATGCCTGCGCGGTGGTGCTGCGCGCGCCCTACCAGTCCATCCACATCGAGAACGCACTGCTGGAGGCCGGCATCGGCTGGCGCGTGGAGGGGCTGGAGAGCTATCTGCTGCGCTCCGAAGTCCTGATGCTGCGCGGGATCATCGCCTTTGCGCTCGAAGACTACGAATCGATCCCCGGCGTCGACAAGCGCCTCAAGGTGCTGCACGCCCTGCTCCTGTGGCAGCAGTTCGACTGGGGCTCCCGGCGGCTCGAAGATAGCGCGCTGAAGACGGCCGCCGCCCAGCCCGAACTGTTCGACGCCTTCCTCAAGGGGCTGCTGCTCAAGCCCCAGACCCGCGCCGACAAGCAGGCCCGCCACCTTTCCGACGACGAAGCGGCCGAAGCCGATGCGCGCTTCCTCGAGAAGATCAACGCGCTGCGCCAGAGCGGGCAGAGCGAAGAGGCCAACACCCTGATCAATCTCCGTCGGGCCGACGCCGAAACCATCGACGAAAGCGCCGCCCAGCGCAACGCCCGCCTGCGCCTGACGCAGGCCCTCGCGATGCTCCGCGCTGCGCCGGCCGACGAGCCGGCCCATGCGCTGCTCGCGCGCGCCGTCGACATGCTCCAGCTCCACCGGGTCGCCCGGGACATCTTCATCGCGCCGAGCCGGGCCGTCATGGTGACCCGCTCCATCGATGGTTTCATCGACGCCTCCCGCCGGCAGAACCTGTCCCTGCGCGATTTTGCCCACTGGCTGCGCAAGGCGGAGCTGCGGGAAACCCGGCTACGTGCGGCCGGCACCGTGCTGCTGTGCACCGTCGAGGCGGCCAAGGGGCAGGAGTTCCAGGCCGTGATGCTGCCGTATCTCGAAGCCGGCGCCTTCCCGATGGCGGGCTGCGACCGGGCCGAGGAGAGCAACCGCTTCTACGTCGCGATCACCCGGGTGCGCGACGAACTCACCCTTTACGTTCCCGCGGCGGCCGAGCGGGCAAGCCCCTTCGTCCAGGCCATGCAGGTCGGCAAGGCCGTCGCCCGGGGGCGCCTGCAGGTCGACGCCCAGCCTTGATCGTCGGGCGTCGTCCCAAGTGCGGGCACCACTGCGGGGGCTGCCGGATGCGCTGCCCGGTGGCTGGGTGCGGGCTGGATCCGCCTGAAAACGGCAGGGGACGGCTTTCGGCAAGCCAGAGGTTGCGGCCCTCGTGAGGGCGGGAGCGCCTAGTCGCGGCATCTCCGGGGGCTCGCCCCAGGCACCCGCCCAGCCCCACGGCTGGACCCGCCCAGCGCTCATTCCTGCTTCGCGCCGGGCGCCTGCGTTCGGCCTACTTTGCCGTCAGCTCGCCGATGCGGTACTTGGGCAGCAGGGTGTCGGCGTAGGGCGAGTGCGGCCGGCCGCGGGTCTTGGTGCGGTAGGCCTCGCTGGCGTCCTTGCCGCACCAGGGCTGGATCACGGCCGGGTCGGCGGGGTGGCCGGGCAGGTAGGCGGTGAAGTCGTACACCTGGCCGTTGATGCTCATCCAGCAATCGCCGGGGCTCGCGTGCTTCGCCACGTCCTGGGCGCTGTAGCGCTTGTCGGCCGGCGCGGCCACGGCCGTCTGGCCGACGGGTTCGGGGGAGAGGGCGGCGGCCAGCCAGAAGCCGGCCACCGACAGGCCGAAGAGCAGGGTCGACGAAATGAAGAGTTTTTTCATCATCTGAACTCGAAGCTTTCAAAGTGGATGGCCTCCGCCGGCACCCCGGCCTGGCGCAGGGCGGCGCTGGCGGCGGCGTTGAGCCCGGGCGGGCCGCACAGCCAGGCTTCACGCCCGGCAAGCCCGGGCACCGCGGCCAGCAGCGGGCCGAGCTCGGGCGGGCTGTCGCCGGAGGCGACCGGCACGAAGCTCAGGTTCGGGGTGCGGGCCGCCAGGGCCTGGATCTCGTCGCTGAAGCCGGCGTCGTCGGCGTGACGGAACAGGTGGATCAGGTGGGTGGGCCGGCTGGGCGGCCGGCTGCGCAGCACTGCCAGGAAGGGCGCGATGCCGATTCCGCCGGCCAGCCACAGCTGGGGGCCATCGCCGGCCGTCGCCAGGAAGTCGCCGAAGGGGCCTTCGAGGCGCAGCGTGACGCCGGGCGTCAGGCCTTGCAGGTGGCGGGTGCATGGGCCGAGGGCCTTGATGTCGAGCTTCAGCACGCCGCCGGGGCCGATCCCGCTCACCGTGAAGGGGTGGAACTCCCGGCAGCCGTGAAAGCCCTCGCCGTCGCCGAAGGCAGCCAGCACGAACTGCCCGGGCGCGGCAGGCAGGGCCGCCGCACAGGGGGCGAGGGTGAGCTCCACCAGGTCGGTGGCCGGGTGGCGCACCGCGCTGACCCGGTAGGGCCGGGCGAGGGCGCCGAAATCGCTGACCACCAGCCGCCAGCCCAGCGCCGCGAGGGCGATGCCGAGGGCGCCGAGCACGCCGAGGCTGCCGCCGAGGATCGCCCACAGGTGGGCCAGCCCGAGCAGCACGCCCAGCCCAAGCAGGTAGTGCAGCGCCCGCCAGCGGCGGTAGGGCTGGTGAGGCATGAAGGTGCTGGCGAGGCCGGCCATCAGCAGCAGCAGGCCGAGCCAGCCCAGCCATTCCGGCCAGTCCTGGGCCAGCGGCGATAACGTCTGCCAGGCCACCCGGGGGGATTCGTCGAGGCCGTCGGCGGCGAGGGCCAGGGGGTGGATGAGGAGCAGGCTGTAGCCAACGGTGCCGCTGCGGTGGTGCCAGCGGTAGAGACTGTCGAGGCCGCCGAGGGCGGCGGCCAGGCGCGGGTCGCGGACCATCAGCACGAGGCTGGCGAGCAGGGCGCCGCAGCCGGCCCAGGCGCTCAGGATGGAGGCGCTGCGCCAGGCGCTCAGGCCCGTGGGCCAGGCCCAGGCCATGCCGGCCAGGGGCAGGGCAAGGCAGAGGGCGAGGGGAAGCCAGCGCTGTGGCTTCATCTGAGGTCTCCACGCTCCCGCAGGTCGTCGCAGGGCGAGCGGGCGCGGGGCTTGAGGCTGCGGCCTTCGGCCTGGGCGCGGGCTTCCATCCGGGCGTGGTGGGCCTGCTGGTAGGCCCGGCAGGCTTCGTAGTCGGTGAAGCTGCGCAGGCGGCGCTGGTGCTCGATGCGCTCGGCGGGGCTCATCAGCTCCCAGCCGCGGCTGTTGTCGGGGTCGGCCCGCCAGGGGCCGGCGTGGGCTGTTGTGGCGAGGAGAATCAGCAGCAGGCCGCCGAGCGGTGGGCGCAGCGTGTGTAGGGCGCGGCTGAGGGGCGTGTGCATCGAATGAACTCCGACGAACCCGGATGAACCGCCAGCTTACGCCCCCGGCCGAAGCCTGCCCTGTTCTGGATCAAGCATCGGGATGCACTGCGCGGCTTCGTCGGCCGCCAGCGGCTCGACCCAGTCGAGCTGGCGTTCGAGCACCTCGACCGTGGCTTCCGAGGCGTCGTGCTGGCGGGTTTCAAGGCGGAGGCGCATCTCGTCGAGCGGGGCGCTGCAGGCGAGGATGGCGAAGCCCGCCCCCTCGGCCACGGCCAGGGCGCGGAAGCTGTCGCGCTCGTGGCGCTTGAGGAAGGCTGCATCGACCACCACCGACCAACCCGCCTCGAGCGCCAGGGCGGCGGTGTCGTGGAGCAGGGCGTAGGTGCGCCGGGTGGCTTCGGCGGTGTAGATGCCGCCCGACGGTGTGGAGTGGCTGCGCTCGAGGGGGGCCAGGCCGTGCCGGTGCTGCGCTTCTACAGCGTTTACAAGGCCCTGGTGCGGGCCAAGGTCGCCGCGCTGGGCGGTGCCGGCCCCCAGGCCGACGGCTACCTGGCGCTCGCCGAATCCATCGCCACCCCGCCGCCGCCCC
>JAKLLM010000173.1 GCA_023150125.1 Zoogloea sp. | reverse complement strand
GGGCCGCGGGTGCAGGCGGGGCGGGCGGGCTTGCCGCGGCGCTCTCGGCGGCGGCCGGGCTGCTGGTCAGGAGGGCGCGCAGCGACTGGGCCAGTTCTGCGGCGGGGGCGGCGTGCCGGGCCGCGATGCGGCCGTCGTTCTCGATCTCGTCGAGCAGCAGGCCGACGAAATCCATCGCGTCGAGAAGGCGGTCGGCGAGGTGCTGGGAGTAGGCCACGCGGCGGTCGCGCACGGCGTCCATGAGGTCTTCGCCGGCGTGCAGCACGCGGGTCATCTCGGGGAACTCGAACAGCCCGCTGTTGCCCTTGAGGGTGTGGACGAGGCGGAACAGTTCGGTCATCAGCTCGTCGCTGTCGGGCGTGACTTCGAGCGCCATCAGCTTCTCGCCGATCCCCTGCAGGAAGTCGCGCCCCTCCAGGATGAACTGCTCTAGGAGCGGACTCATTCGGCACCTCCGGCCAGCCCCAGCAGCAGCCGGCAGTTGGCCAGCAGTTCGTGGGGCTTGATGGGCTTGACGAGGTAGAGGTTGGCGCCGGCCACGTAGGCCAGCGACCGGTCACGGCTCTCGGACTCGGTGGAGATCATGATTGCGGGCGTCTGCGGGATGTCCTGCTTGCGCAGCTCGCGCAGGAAGGCGTAGCCGTCCTGCTTGGGCATGTTGATGTCCACCAGGTAGAGGTCGAAGGGCCGGGTGAGCGCCTTCTCGAGGGCTTCGATGCCGTTGATCGCTTCCGTCACCTCGAACCCGGCCCCCTCCAGGATGGAGCGGTGGTACATCCGCACGGTGGCCGCGTCGTCCACAACGAGAATGCGTTTCTGCGGGGTGCTCATCGGGCCTCCGGTTTTTGATAGACGATGGCTTCCGGGAACTTGCGCACCCGAAACAGGGACGTGATGCGGCTCATCGACTCGGAGTGGCCGAGGCAGATGAAGCCGCCGGGGTTGAGGGCGTCGAAGAACACTTCCGCGGCCTTCTGGCGTGACAGGTCGTCGAAGTAGATCAGCAGGTTGCGGCAGAAGATGACGTCGAAGCCGCGGTAGGGCCGGGTGTCGGCCGGCTCGGCGAGGTTCACCCGGGTGAACTCGACCGCGGCCCGGAAGTCGTCGGAGATCTGGTAGTCGCCGTCGCCGGTCTTGTGGAAGTGGCGTTGCAGCAGGTCCTTGGGCAGGTGCTGGATCGAGCGCTGGGAATACTTGCCGTTACGCGCCTTGTTAAGGATGTCGGTGTCGATGTCGGAGGAGATCAGCTCCACGTCCCAGCTGTCGATGCCCTTCCAGAATTCGGTGAGGTACAGGGCGATGGAGTAGGGCTCCTCGCCCGAGGACGACGGGATCGACCAGATCCGGATGGTGCTGCCCGGCTTCTTGGTCTTGACGATTTCGGGGAGGATGGAATTCACCAGGCACTCGAACTGGTACTCCTCCCGGAAGAAGTAGGTCTCGTTGACCGTCATCGCGTTGGTGAGGGCCTGCAGCTCCTCGCCGGAGGCCTGGAAGCGCAGCATCGTGAAGTAGCTGCGGAAGGATTCCGAGCCCGTGGCCTCGATCCGCTCGATCAGGCGCTTGTCCACGAAGTAGCGCTTGCCGCCGTCGAACTGGATGCCGGTCTTGCGGTAGAAGAACTCCCTGAACTTCCGGAAATCCTCCTCGCTGATAGTCAGCTTGCTCAAGATTCACCCCTCGTCGCGGATGCGGCGCAGCGCCAGGTCGGCGGCAAATTCGATGTAGGGTTCCGCCGGGAAGCGCCGCTTGAGGGCCTCCAGCGGCCCCACCGCCGCCTCGGTGCCGACCTCGCCGAGCAGATCGACGGCGGTGGCGCACACGTTGATGTGGGCGTCCTCGCTGATCACCTCGATCAGCCATTGCTCCACGTCGGGATGGCGCAGGGATTCCAGCACGTTCACCGCGAAGATCCGGATGTCGGGCTCGGGGTCGGCCAGCAGGCCGGCCATCACCGGGGCCACGGTGTCGGGCAGGTGCTTCATGGCCTCGATGGCCTCGTTGCGCAGGCTGGCGTCCTCGCTGCGCAGGCACTTGACCAGGCCCTGCACGGTGACCGCGTCGCCGATCTCGGTGAGGCTGATCATGATCGCTTCGCGCACCGCCGCGTCGGGTTCAACCTCGAGCCGGGCGATCAGCACCTGCGCGGCGCCCGGGTGGGCTGCCAGATCGCGGGCGGCCCAGCGGCGGGCGGTCGGGTTGGGGGCTTCGAGCTCGGCGCACAGGCCCTCGAAATCCCGGCTGTAGCCGCGCTCGTCCTGGCCGACGGTGGTGGTTTGACTGCGTTTAACGAATGCCACGGTTGTGTCTCCTGAGGTTCAGCGCGCCCAGTCGATGATCTGGTCGGCGATGGCCTCGGCGTGCAGGACGCGCCCGGCGCCGCCCCGCTCGATGAGTTCCTTGGGCATGCCGAAGACCACCGCCGACTCCTCGGATTCGGCAATCGTCCGGCCGCCGAGGCGCTTGATTTCGGTGAAGGCGTCGGCGCCGTCGTTGCCCATGCCGGTCAGCATCACCGCGATCACGTGGCCGACGTTGCAGTGCTCCAGCACCGAGCGGCCGAGGAGCTCGACCGACGGGTGCCAAAGGTGCTGGGCGGACTCGGGCTTGGGGATCACCATCGGCTTGCCGGCGCGCACGGCGACCACCAGGTCGGCACCGCCCCGGGCGATGAAGACCATGCCGGCCTTCAGCTCGAGTGGGCGGTTGGCCTCGACGACCTCGAGGGCGCAGGCCTGGTTCATGCGGTTGGCGAAGGGGCCGGTGAAGGAGGGCGGCATGTGCTGGGCGACGACCACCGGATAGGGGAAGTCTTCCGGCAGCCGGGGCAGGATCTGCTCCAGGGTGCTCGGCCCGCCGGTGGATACGCCGATGATGACGAGGCCGTCGCTGTGGGCGCCGCTGCGCCGCACGAAGCTCTTGCGGACGGCGCCGGCGGCCGCGCGCTCCTCGCGCATGCGCTCGACGACGCTGCCGCGGGCCGGGCTCGGTGCGTTGTTGGCGGCCCGGCTACTGCGGCGGGGGCGGGCCCGGGCGGCGGCGCGGACCTTGCCGACCAGCTCGTCCCGCACGTCGTCGATGGACAGCGAGATGGTGCCGCCGGGCTTGGCCACGTAATCGACCGCCCCCAGGGCCAGCGCTTCGAAGGTGGCGAGGGCGCCCTTCTCGGTGAGGGACGACACCATGACCACCGGCACCGAGCGCGTGGCCATGATGTGGGACAGCGCGGTGAGGCCGTCCATCTCGGGCATGTTGATGTCGAGGGTTACCACATCGGGCTGGAAGTCCCGGTTCTCGTCGACGGCCTCCTTGCCGTTGCGGGCCAGGCGGACTTCGAAGTCGCCCTCGGCCTGGAACAGCTGGGTGAGTTGCCGGCGCATGAGGGCCGAGTCATCGACGATGAGCAGCTTGATCGTCATCTGGAAGTCCCTGTCCGCGTGTCCTCAGCCGCCGAGCCCGGCCAGGCTTTCCCGGTCGGCGTCGTCGATGAGGTGGGCCGGCTCGATGAACTGGATCATGCGTTTCTGCTTCTCCAGGTTGGCCACCCGGCCGAGCAGGCGGGACTGCGCGCCCGACAGACGCGGCGAGGCCTCGATGGCGGTGCGCGGCACCTTCAGCACCTCGGTGACCGCATCGACGATGAAGCCGGTCCGCACGCCTGCCAGCAGGAAGACCATGATGCGCTGGCGGTCGTTGCGTTCGAGGGGCGGCAGGTCGAGGCGCTTCCGCTGGTCGATCACCGGCAGCACCGAGCCGCGCAGGTTGATGACGCCCTCGACGAAGGGCGGGGCCTTGGGCACGTGGGTGAGCTCGTCGGGGATGCGCACGATCTCCTGCACGCTGTCGATGGGCACCCCGAACTCGCCGTCGGCGAGGCGGAACACCACCACCTGCTCTTCGTCGTCGTTGCCGTCTTCGTCCAGCACATCGTCGCGTGCGTCGTCATTCATGGTGCTCACCGTAGTCAGGGCGTCCTTCACCACCGAGTGGCGGAACATGTTGTCGGCCGCGATGATGGAGACCAGGCGCTTGCCGCCGTCCAGGCGGCAGATCTGGTTGATGTCGGCCATGTCGCCATCGCGGGCCATCAGGGCGGGCATTGCATCCACCACGTCGCGGGGCACCCGCAGCACTTCGGACACGCTGTCGGTCACCACGCCGACGGCGGCGCTGCCCAGGGCCACCACCACCACCCGGCTGCCCTCGTCGATCTCGCGGGCCGGCAGGCTGAACAGGCTGCGCAGGGACACCAGTGGCAGCAGGCGTTCGCGCAGCGTCATCAGCCCCAGCACGTGGGCCGACGAGTTGGGCACGTGCACGATGTTCTCGGGCACCTGCACGATCTCCTGCACGCTGGAGATGTCGATGGCGTACTCCTGGCCGGCCACCGAGAAGCTCACCAGCTGCAGCTCGTCGCTGTCGGCCTCGTCCTCGCCGTCGCTCTCGCCCACCGCCGCGGCGGCGCCGGGGCTGCGGGCGATCTGGGCGATCTCGGCGAACTCCTGGGCGATCAGCCGGCCGAAGTCGAGGATCATCACCATCGGGTAGCCGCCCACGTCCTTCAGGATGCCGGTCAGCAGCTCGCTGTCGATGGTGCCGCGGAGGCTGTCCACGCCCTCGATCTGCGCCGGCTCGACGTTGATCACGCTGGCCACCCGGTCCACCACGAAGCCGAGGGCCTGGCCCATGTCGATGACCACGGCGCGGGTCGAGTCGTCGTGCTCCTGCTCGGCAAAGCCGAAGATGCGGCGTAGCGAGATGATGGGCAGCACCCGGCCGCGCAGGTTGGAGAGGCCGTCGAGGGTGCGGGGGGCGAGGGGTACGCGGACCACGTCCGGCACGCGGATGATCTCCTGCACCGGGGCCATGTCCACCGCGAAGACTTCCCCGCCCACCAGGAAGGTGACGAACTGCCGGGTATCCGACTGCTCGTCACCGCCATCGGCGGCGGCGGGGGTGTCCAGGGTTTCGGTTGTCATGAGGGTCTCCGCACCTGTCAGTTGCTTTGCAGCTCGTCGGCCAGCGAGGCGATTTCTTCGATCGCGGCGGCGAGCTCCTCGGCGCCCTTGGACTGCTGCTCGGCGGCACTGGCGGCTTCGGTGGCGGCCTTGTCGGCTTCCTGGGCGGCGGCCGAGATCTGCTCGACGCCACGCTTCACCTGGGTGATGGCGGCGGCGATCTCGTTGGCGGCGCCGAGGATGTCCTGGGTGCCCCGTTCGACCGCGACCACGTCGGTCTCGATCTGCACCAGGTTGGCAGTGCTGCCCTTGGCCTGCTCGGCCTCGCCGATGGCCGACTTGACGATCTCGTCCAGGTCGCCGCTGACCACCCCGATCTGGTCCTGCACGGCCTTGACCAGGTCCTTGATGCGATCGGCGTTCTCGGCCGAGTCGCGGGCCAGGTTGCGGATGTCGGTGGACACCACCACGAAGCCCTTGCCGAACTCGCCGGCGCGGGCCGCTTCGATGGAGCCGTTGACGGCCAGCATGTTGGTCTGGATCGAGACGGTGGTGATGGCTTCGACGATCTTGTCGATGCGGCGCGACACCTGCTCGAGGTCCTTCACCTGGCGGATGCTCGACTGGGTGGCCAGGGCCGAGTCGGTGATGCCCTGGATCAGCTCATCCACCGACTTCTTGTTGATCTCGAGCAGGGTCTGGATGTTGCGCACCTTCTCGCCGCTCGTGGTGGCGCGGCTCTGGGCCACCTCAAGGCCCTTCTCGATCTGGTTGATGGCCGCGGCGGACTCTTCGGAGGCGGCTGCTGCGGTCTGGGCACCCCGGCGGATCTGCTCGATGGCCGTCATGATCTGGGCCGAGGCGCGGTTGATCTCCTGCACTGCGGACGACAGCTCCTCGGCGGAGGACGCCACGTCCTCGGCGCTCTTGGCCACGTCGGTGGAGTTCTTCAGGTCTTCGGCCAGCTCGGACAGGTTCTGGGCAGCCTGCTCGCACTCGGTCAGGGCCTGGGACTGCTCGCCCACGGTCTTGGCGGTTTCCTCGGCGGCGGCGGACTGCTCCTCGGCGGCCGCGGCGATCTCCTCGGAGCCCTTGAGGGCCTGGTTGGAGGCGGCGTTGGACTGGGCGGCGCCCGCGGCGATGTCCTGCACGCCCTTGGCCACCTCGATCATGTCGACGCGGATCTGCTCGAGCTGCTGGGTGATCAGCTTGCCCTTCTCGACCTCGCCTTCCACGGTCTGGGCGGCGGTGTTGATGCCGTCGGCGATGCCCTTCACTTCCTGCTGGATCTGGCCGACCAGGTCCTGGATCTGCTTGGCACTTTTCTCGGAGGTCTCGGCGAGGGTCCGTACCTCGTCGGCCACCACCGCGAAGCCCTTGCCGTGCTTGCCGGCGCGGGCCGCTTCGATGGCTGCATTGAGGGCCAGCAGGTTGGTCTGGTCGGCGATCCGCACCACCGCCTTGACGATCTCGCCGATGTTGGCGGCCTGCTTCTCGAGCTCGGCCACCATCTGCACCGAGGCCGCCTGGCGCTGGGCGGCGACGCCCACGTTGGTGACCAGCCGCGCCACGTCGTCGCTGGTGCGCTGGACGAGGGTCTGGACGGCCTCCGAGCGGCGCTGGGACATGTCGGCGCTCTGCAGCTGGCGGTCGATGGCGCTGGTGACCTGCTTGAAGGCGACCAGGGATTCCTGGGCGGCGCCGGAGGCCTGCTCGGCACCGGTGGCGATCTGGTCGGAGGCGCGGCGCAGCTGCTCGGCGGCCGAGGCAGCCTCGTTGATGCCGGCCGACAGCTCGCCGGTGGCGGCGGCGATGCGCTCGGCGGCCTGCTGCTGCTTGGCGAGGGTCCTGGCCCGCTTGCGCTGAGCGTCAGCTTCCCGCGCCGCAGCGGCCGAGGCCCTGGCGTTGTCGGAAGAAGTGGGGGCGGGGCTGATGGATTTCTTGACCAGGGCCATCATGGCTCTCCTTGTGAGTGGTGACGGGTTGACGCCGACCTGAAGTGTCCGGTCGCGCGTGA
>JAKLLM010000172.1 GCA_023150125.1 Zoogloea sp. | reverse complement strand
TTCGCCGGAGTCGAGGACGGTCTGCGCGGTCTTGCCGTCGGTCACGTTGGCGTCGGAGTCGCTCGCGTCGCTACCCGTGTTGGCGGTGGTGAAGCTGTAGCCCGCCGGCAGGGTGGTCTTGTCGAACTGGACGCTGTAGGTGCCGGGACGCAGGTTGCTGAACAGGTACTCGCCGTTGGCGTCGGTGGTGAGGGGGCCATCCACGAGGTCGCCGGCGGCGTTGTAGAGGCGCACGAGCACGCCGGGGACGCCGGCTTCGCCGCCGTCTTGCTGGCCGTTGCCGTTGGTGTCGAGCCACACGCGGTCGCCCAGCTCGGCGCTGCGGAACAGGCCGGCGTCGACGGTGGTGTTGGTTTCACCGGCCACGACGGTCACCGGGGCGCTGTTGCCGAAGTCGTCGATGTCGCTGTCGGTGGCGTCGCTGGGGCCCATGTCGGACTCGGTGACGCGGTAGCCGGCGGGCGTTGCCACGGACACGGTGTAGGTGCCCGGATCGACGGTGAAGCTGTAGTTGCCGCTGCCGTCGGTGGTGGTGGTGGCCACCGGGTTGCCGTTGGCGTCCTTCAGCTGCACGGTGACACCGGCGATGCCGGCTTCACCGGCGTCCTGCACGCCGTTGGCGTTGGTGTCTTCCCACACGCGGTCGCCGATGACGGCCTTGGCTGCGAGGGGGACGTTGAAGGTGAAGGTGTTGGGGGTGAGGTCGAGGTCGTTGCCGCCGCAGCCGTCCGTGCCGCCGTCGTCACGCACCTGGAAGTCGAAGGAGATCGCACCGCCGCTGTTGGTCGGGGCGGTGTAGACGAGCTTGCCGGCAGCGATGTCGGCGGCCTGGATCTCCTGGCCGGCGACAACCGCCACGCCGTCGAGGGTCAGGGCGCCGGTGGCCGGCACGCTGGTCATCACGACGGACTTGAAGTTGTTGCCTTCCACCGGGTCGGTGAAGCCGAAGTCGTCCAGGCCGAGCACGTAGCTGTCGCCGCTGGCCAGGGACACCGCGTCGTCGGCGCCGGAGGGGGCGTCATTGACCGGGGTGACGTTGATCTGCAGATCCAGCACGAAGGTGTTGTTGGTGCTGTCGGTGCCGAGCACGCGAACCTTCTGGATACCGTTGAAGTTCGGCAGCTGGGCCATGTCCACCGTGAAGGTGTCCTTGTCCGCCGCAGTGAAGAAGCCGGTGGTGACTTCGACGTACTTGTTGGTGGTCGAGTCGAGCACGTAGAGCTTGATGCGGGCCGGATCGATTGCGGAGTAGTTCGGATCGGCTTGCTTGAGCAGATCGGACAGCTCGTAGTTGACGCTGGTGTCTTCGCAAAGGGTGACGCTGGTTGAATACCGCGTGGTTGCCATGAACGACCTCCATTTTTCGTTTTGGGGTTCTGCCTGGCTGGCTGGGCCGAGGTCAGATCGAGAAAATCGAGGAATCAACTGCAATTTGCGGGCCAGGACACCATTTTGATTTGATAAAAACATCAAATAAGCACCCACTCAATGACTTACCCAAATCGCCACCCTCTTACTCGACTGTGAAAAATTACAAACCATTATCAGGTGTAAAAAAAACCGACACCCCTCTTTGAAAATCGGTATCCGATAAAGGTCAAATGAGGATTCGCCGGCACCTTTACAGACACCACAACAAACAATCAATCTACTGATTTAAAACAACAAAAAACAAAAAAATGGGCCAATAAAAGTGATTATGGATAGGCTTAGAGAGCGGATTCCAGCTGCTTTTCTGCGGTGAAAATATCCGACAGGAAATAATCCACACCCGTCAGCTCCTCCACGCCGCCCGAACCGGACACATGGAAGCCCCCCGGATCCGGCCCCCCGGAGGCCCGTCCGAACTCCAAAAAACACCACCCAATTGTCAATTTCGGTCACGCATCGACACAGAACATCTTCACGGAAATCATGACGTTTATCACATTTGATGTTTTATGAATTAACAAGCCGACAGGACGTGACTTTTTAACATTTGTCATTTAGCGCCTTGTGGCACCATCGGCTATCCGAGCTTTCGCAGACCACGCCGAACTCGCCCGCAGCGGCGGCTCCCCGAGCCCTCGCCAGCCGGCCGGACGTGGCCCCGACAGCCCGCATAACCCTGAATCAACAGCCACCGAGCACCCAGCCCATGCGCGACACACCCCCCAACACCCCAGCCGATGCGTCGGTCGATGCGGTGATCGACCAGTTGCTGTTCCTGGCGCATTTCTTCGGGAAGCGTGCGGATCCGATCCAGCTGCTGGCCGACACGCCCGTCGCGGACGGGCGCATCAGCGAGGCCCAGATCCTCGAATGCGCCCAGCGGGGCGGCCTCAACCTGAGCCGCGCCAGGAAGCCCGTCGAGGCCTTCAAGGCGTCCGAGCTGCCGGCGCTGGTGTTCGATGCGGCCGGCGAGCCGCTGGTGGTGCTGCGCCGGGACGAGGACGATTTCGAGTGCGTGCAACCCGGCATCCGCGGCAGCGTGAAACTGAGCGCCGGGCAGGTGGCGGCGGACTACACCGGGGCGGCATGGTTCGTGCGGCCGATGGTGTTCTTCGACACCCGCAGCCTGCTCTACCACCTGCCCCGCCCGCGCCGCTGGTTCTGGGACACCCTGGGCGCCAACAAATCCATTTATGGCTGGGCGCTGCTGGCCACCGTGCTGACCAACGTCTTCGCCGCGGTGATCCCCTTCTACACGATGTCGGTTTACGACCGCGTAGTGCCCAACAACGCCCTCGACAGCCTGTGGGTGCTCACCGGCGCGGTGGTGGTGGTGGCCCTGTTCGACCTGGTCATCAAGATGCTCCGCAGCTACCTGCTGGAGGCGGCGGCCCGCAAGGCCGACGTGGCCATGTCGTCCCACGTGTTCGCCCAGGCGCTGCGCCTGCGGGCGGCCTCGCGCCCGGCCTCGGGCGGGGTGCTCGCCAACATCGTGCGGGACTTCGAGTCGGTGCGTGAATTCGTCACCTCGTCCACCCTCACGGTGCTCGGCGACGTGCCCTTCATGCTGTTCTTCCTGGTGCTGATCGCGATCATCGGGCACTGGCTGGTGCTCGTGCCGCTGGCGCTGATCCCGCTCACGGTGGCGGCCTCGATGCTGATCCGCCGCCCGCTCACCCGCCTCCTCGGCGCCAACATGCAGGAGTCCGCCCAGCGCACCGCCCACCTGTTCGAGACCATGAACGGCGTGGACACCCTCAAGTGCCTCGGCGCCGAGGCCTGGGCCCGCCGCCAGTGGGAGATGCTGACCGTCAAGATCTCCGAGAACTCGGTGCAGATGCGCGAGTGGACCTCCCTCGGCACCTACCTCTCGCTGCTCGCCACCAGCCTCAGCGCGATCCTGATCGTGATGTTCGGCGCCCTGATGATCGGCGCCGGCGACCTGACCATGGGCCAACTGATCGCCGTGTCGATGCTGGCCGCCCGGGCGATCACCCCGGCCACCCAGATCGCCGCCCTGATCGTGCGCTACGAGCAGACCCGCCAGGCCCTCGAGGCCCTCGACAAGATCATGGAGAGCCCCACCGACGAAGGCGCCGACAGCCTGCACCTGCCGCGCATGTCCGGCCGCATCGACTTCCGCGACACCCACTTCGCCTACCCGGACTCGGCGCCCGTGCTGAAGGGCCTCAACCTCACGATCCGCCCGGGTGAGCGGGTCGGCTTCATCGGGCGCATCGGCTCCGGCAAGAGCACCCTGTTCAAGCTGCTGCTCAACCTCTACGGCCCCGACCAGGGCGCGGTGATGGTCGACGGCATGGCCGTCAGCCAGCTCGAACCCCAGAGCCTGCGTCGCCAGGTGGGCTACGTGCCCCAGGACGTGGTGCTCTTCCACGGCGACATCCGCGAGAACGTCCTGCTCGGCAGCAGCCACGTGAGCGACGCACAGCTCATCGAGGCCCTGCGCCTCTCCTGCCTCGACGAAACCCTGTCGCAGATGCCCAACGGCCTCGGCACCCAGGTGGGCGAACGGGGCGAGCGCCTCTCCGGCGGCCAGCGCCAGGCCGTCTCGATCGCCCGGGCGCTGGTGCGGCAGCCGCGCATGCTGCTGCTCGACGAGCCCTCCAGCATGATGGACCCGGCCACCGAGGCCCGCCTCATCGACAACCTGCGCAGCATCAAGGGCGTCACGATGCTGCTGGTCACCCACCGCATGGCCATGCTGCCGCTGGTGGACCGGCTGGTGGTGCTCGACCAGGGCCGCGTCGTGATGGACGGCCCGCGCAACGAAGTCCTTCGCAAACTGCAGGGCGGGCCGGGCACAGGCAACGTCAGCGCCGCTCCCCGGGAGGCCGCAGCATGAAACTCAACCTCAAACCCAGCCAGCCCCGTATGGAAGCCGAAGCCATCAGCAGCCACCCCGACTTCGACCGCGGCCCGCGCAAGGCGGTGCTGATCCTGCTCGCCACCACCGCGCTGTTCTTCGTGCTGCTGTTCGCCTGGATGAGCTTCGCCGCCCTCGACATCTCGGTTAACGCCCAGGGCGCGGTGATTCCGTCGAGCCGTGTGCAGCAGATCCAGAGCATGGAAGGCGGCATCCTGCAGGCCCTGCAGGCCCGCGAGGGCATGCAGGTGAAGAAGGGCGACGTGCTCGCCAGCGTCCAGAACCTGCAGTTCAACGCCGAGCAGGGCGAGGCCCAGCAAGGCCTGTGGGGCGCCCAGGCGGCCCTGGTGCGCCTCGACGCCGAAGCCCGCAACGTGGCGCCGGCCTTCCCCGCCGAGCTCGAGAAGAACGCCCCCGACCTCGTGCGCGAGCAGCGCACCCTGTGGCAGACCCGCCGCCAGGAACGCGAGACCAGCCTCGAGACCCTCGCCCGCCAGCTCGCCCAGCGCCAGCAGGAGCTCGCCGAGGCGCGCGCCCGCCACCAGGCCATCGGCGAATCCATCGGCCCGGCCCGCGAGGCCCTCGCCATCGAGGAGAAGCTGGCCGCCGCCAGCGCCGGCGCCCGCGCCGACCTGCTCGCCGCCCAGCAGCGCTACACCAGCCAGAAGGGCGAACTGGAGACCACCCGCATCGCCATCGGGCGCATCCAGGCCGCGGTGGCCGAAGCCCAGGCCCGGCTGTCGGAAACCCGCGCCCGCTTCCTCGCCGAGACCAGCAAGGAGAAGAGCGAGGCCGAACTGCGCGCCGCCCAGCTCGCCGAGCAGCTCACCGGCCGCAACGACAAGGTGGCCCGCCGCGAGCTGCGCGCCCCGATGGACGGCGTCGTCAACCGCCTGCTGATCACCACCGTCGGCGGCGTGGTGAAGGCCGGCGAGACCATCATGGAAGTCGTGCCGGCCGAAGACCGCCTGCTCATCAACGCCCGCGTGAAGCCCGCCGACATCGCCTTCCTGAAGCCCGGCCAGGAGGCCCGCATCCGCATCAGCGCCTACGACTCGTCGATCTTCGGCACCCTGCCCGGCAAGGTGCTGCGTGTCGGCGCCGACGCCATCGCAGACCCGGAGCGCAAGGAGAGCTTCTTCGAGGTGCTCATCGAATCCCGCCAGAACTACCTGGGCGACGCCTCCGAGCACCTCGGCATCTCGCCGGGCATGGCCGCCGACGCCAGCATCCAGACCGGCAAGCGTACGATGATGGAATACATGCTGAAGCCCATCGTCAAGACCCTCGACAAATCCCTCCGCGAACGCTGATGAAACCCCTGCTCCGCCCCACCCGGCTGGCCGCCCTGCTGCTCGGCCTCGGTTTCCTCGCCCAGGCCCAGGCCGAAGCGCTGCCCGCCGTCGTCGACAAGGTGCTGCTGCAACAGCCCAGCGTGCGCTCGGCCCAGGCCCTGCTGCGCGCCGCCGACGCCCAGATCACCCAGGCCCGCTCCGACTTCCTGCCCAGCCTCGGGCTGAGCTACCGCAACGCCGACTCCCGCGACGAAACCCAGGGGCGGCCGCTCGACCGCAACATCCGGCGCAGCGACGCCAGCCTGCGCTGGAACATCTTCAACGGCGGCGCCGACACCGCCCGCCTGCAGGCCGGCGGCCTCTACCGCGACGCCGCCGACGCCGACCTCGACAACGTGCTCGAGCAGGTCAGCTACGAGATCACCGAGAACTACACCGACATCGTGCGCCTGCGCCACACCGTGGGCAGCCTGGCCGCCACCCTCGAGCGCCAGGAGCGGGTCGAGGCCAACGTGGCCAAGCGCGTCGAGGCCGGCCGCATCTCGCCGGCCGAGCTCGACCTGATGCGCGTGCGCCTGATCCAGAACCGCACGATCCTCGGCCAGCTGCGAGCCCAGCTCGGCACCGCCGAATACCGCTACCGCCTGCTCACCGGCCAGGCGCCGGAGCAGCTCGAGACCCCGGCGATCCGCCCCGCCGACGGCGACACCGACATCGACGCGCTGGTCGAGCGCATCCACGAACGCAACCCACGCCTGCGCGCCGCCCTCCAGCGCGCCGCCGCCCGCCAGGCCGAGATAGGCGTGGCCCGCGGCAGCTTCTTCCCGGCCGTCGACCTCAGCTACAGCAAGCGCCTCGACAACACCACCATCCCGGTGCCGGTGTCCGACACCGACCGCAGCGGCCAGGTGCAGGTGAGCTTCGACATCCCGCTGGGCGGCAAGAACCTCGCCCGCCACACCGAGGCCGTCGAGCGCCACCAGGCCGCCCAGGCCGACGCCGACGACCTGATGCTGAAGGTCTCGAAGGACATCACCGACCTGCAGCGCCAGTACAACGAAGCCCGCCAGATCGCCCCCCTGCTCGAACAGCGGGTGGCCTCGGCACAACGCGTCTCGGCGGCCTACGAACTGCACTTCGACGCCGGCCGGCGCAGCCTCAACGACCTCTCGATCACCCAGGACGATCTCTTCAACGCCCAGCGCGCCCTCATCGAGAACCGCGCCCAGCAGACCACCCTGCAAGCCCAGCTGCTCGGCCTCGCCGGCGAGCTGCGGAGTGCCCTGCGCACCCGCTACCGCGCCGCCCCGATCGCCCCCGAGCTGCTCGGCACCACCTACGTGTCGCCGGCCCTCGCCGCCGCGCCGGTGCCCACCGTC
>JAKLLM010000171.1 GCA_023150125.1 Zoogloea sp. | reverse complement strand
ACCTGCACACCGGCGACATCGGCGCCATCGACCCCCGCGGGATGCTGACGGTCACCGACCGCCTGAAGGACGTCATCAAGACCGGTGGCGAGTGGGTGTCGTCGCTGGGGCTGGAAAGCATCGTCTCCCAGCACCCGGCGGTCAATGAAGTGGCGGTGGTCGGCGTCAAGGACGACAAGTGGGGCGAGCGCCCGCTGGCGATGGTCGTCCTGAAGGCCGGCCAGGCGGCCACGGTCGATGACATCAAGGCCCACGTCCAGCGCTTTGCCGATGAGGGCCATATCTCGAAGTTCGCGGTGCCCGACCGGGTGCTCTTCGTCGACAGCCTGGCCCGCACCAGCGTCGGCAAGCTCAACAAGAAGGCCATGCGCGAGCAGCTGGCCGGATGAAGCAGATCCAGGAGATTTCAAGCATGAAATGGTTAGTCAAGAAGGCGGCCGTTCTCGGCGCCGGCGTGATGGGCGCGCAGATCGCCGCCCACCTCGCGAACGCCAGGGTGCCGGTGGTGCTGTTCGACCTGCCGGCCAGGGAAGGTGACAAGAACGGGGTGGTGAAGAAAGCGCTCGACGGCCTCAAGCGCCTGCAGCCGTCGCCGCTGGTGAGCCGCGACACGCTGCAGTACATCGACGCCGCCAACTACGAGGAGCACCTGGAGCTGTTGTCCGGCTGCGACCTGATCATCGAGGCCATCGCCGAGCGGATGGACTGGAAGAACGACCTCTACGCCCGCATCGCGCCCTTCGTGACGCCCGGCACCGTGCTAGCGTCCAACACCTCGGGCCTGTCGATCAACGGGCTGGCCGACGCGCTGCCGGCGGCGCTGCGGCCCAGTTTTTGCGGCATTCACTTCTTCAACCCGCCGCGCTACATGCCCCTCGTCGAGATCATCGCCACCCGCGACTCGGCCCCGGCGATGCTCGATGGCCTCGAAACCTGGCTCACCTCGCGGCTGGGCAAGGGGGTGGTGCGGGCGCTCGATACGCCCAACTTCGTGGCCAACCGCATCGGCGTGTTCTCGATCCTGGCGGTGATGCACCACACCGCGGCCTTCGGCCTGGGTTTCGACACCGCCGACGCGCTGACCGGGCCGAAGATCGGCCGCCCCCGGAGCGCCACCTTCCGGACCGGCGACGTGGTCGGCCTGGATACCCTGGCGCACGTCGTGAACACCATGCGCGACACGCTGCCGGACGACCCGTGGCACGCCTTCTTCAAGGCCCCGGCCTGGCTCGATGGCCTGATTACCCGCGGCGCCCTGGGCCAGAAGACCAAGGGCGGCATCTACCGCAAGCAGGGCAAGGCGATCGAGGTGTTCGACGCCGTTGCCGGCGACTACCGGGCCAGCGACGACAGCCTGTCTGCCGAGGTCGCCGCCATCCTCAGGCTCGCCGACCCGGCTGCCCGGCTCAAGGCCCTGCGTGAGTCGGGCGATGCGCAGGCGCAGTTTCTGTGGGCGATCTTCCGCGATCTCTTTCATTACTGTGCGGTGCAGCTGGAGAACGTGGCCGACAACGCCCGCGACGTGGATTTTGCGCTGCGCTGGGGCTTCGGCTGGGCCCAGGGGCCCTTCGAGCTGTGGCAGGCGGCGGGCTGGGCCGATACGGCAGAGGCCATCGCTGCCGACATCGAGGCGGGCCGGGCGATGAGCCGGGCGCCGCTGCCGGCCTGGGTGACGGCGCCCGGGCGCAGCGGCGTGCATGGCGCAGCGGGCTCGTGGTCGGCACGCCGTCAGGCGGACGCTCCGCGCTCCACGCTGCCGGTGTATGCGCGCCAGCTGTTCCCGGAGCTGCTCCTCGGCGAGGCCGGCGCGCGGCCGGATGAAAGCGGCGAAACCCTGTTCGAGAACGCCGGCGTGCGCCTGTGGCGGCTGCCGGCGGTGGATGGCGGCATCGGCATCGTCTCGTTCAAGTCGAAGATGCACGCCATCGGCGACGAGGTGGTGGATGGCCTGCTGGAAGCGCTGTCCCGCGCCGAGCGCGAGCTGGACGGCCTCGTCATCTGGCACGAGGCGCCGTTTGCGGTGGGCGCCAATCTCAAGCAGATCCACGACGCCTGCGAGGCGGGCGATTTCGAGCGCCTCGAGCGCACGGTGAGCCGCTTCCAGCAGACGGCGATGGCGATCAAGTTCTCGGCCGTGCCGGTGGTGGCGGCGGTTCAGGGCATGGCCCTGGGCGGTGGCTGCGAGTTTGCGATGCACGCCCGCAAGCGCGTGCTGGCGCTGGAGAGCCAGCTCGGGCTGGTGGAGGTGGGCGTCGGCCTGATCCCGTCGGGCGGTGGCTGCAAGGAGCTGGCGCTCGGCGCGGCGCGCTGGGCGGCCCAGTCGGGCACGGCCGGCGAGGTGCTCGGCAAGCTGACGCCGACCTTCATGGCCGTCGCCACCGGCAAGACCGGCCAGAGCGCCCACGAGGCGGTGGCGCTGGGCTATGCCTCGGCGGACGACACGATTTTGTTCCACCCCCGCGAGCTGCTGTGGGTCGCCCTTAAAGAAGCCCGCCTGCTGGCCGACGCCGGCTACGCGCCGCCGGTGCCGGCACGCGGGGTGCCGGTGGCCGGGCGGGCCGGCATCGCCTCGATGGAGATGACGCTGGTGAACATGCGCGAGGGCGGCATGATCTCGGCCCACGATTACCGCGTCTCCCGCGCGGTGGCGGTGGCCCTGTGCGGCGGCGAGGTGGAGTACGGCAGCCTGGTGGATGAAGCGTGGTTGCTGACGGTGGAGCGGCGGGCGTTCATCGAACTCCTGAAGACCCCGGAAACCCGGGCGCGCATCCAGCACATGCTCGAAACCGGCAAACCCCTGCGTAACTGAGACGGTGGACAACACAATGCAAAGACAGATTCAGGACGCCTACATCGTCGCCGCGACCCGCACGCCGGTCGCCAAGCGCAAGGGCATGTTCCGCAACGTGCGGCCGGACGACCTGCTGGCCCACGTGCTGAAGGGCGTGATGGCCCAGGCGCCGGGGCTGGACCCGGCCTTGATCGGCGACGTGATCGTCGGCTGTGCGATGCCCGAGGCCGAGCAGGGCATGAACGTGGCGCGCATCGGCGTGCTGCTGGCTGGGCTGCCGAACTCGGTGCCGGGCATCACGATCAACCGCTTCTGCTCGTCGGGGCTGCAGGCGGTGGCCGATGCCGCCAGCCAGATCCAGCTCGGCAACGCCGACGTGATGATCGCCGCCGGCACCGAGTCGATGACCGTGATGACCAACATGATGGGCAACAAGGTGGTGGTGAACCCGGCGGTGTTCGCCGCCGACGAGCAGCGCGGCATCGCCTTCGGAATGGGCCTGACCGCCGAGAAGGTGGCCCAGCAATGGCAGATCGGCCGCGAGGCGCAGGACACTTTTGCGGTCGAGTCCCACCGCAAGGCCTGCGCGGCGATCGCGGCCGGGCATTTCAAGGCGGAGATCTCGCCCCTTGCCTTCAGCGAGCACCTGCCCGACCTGAAGACCGGCGAGGTCCGGCTCCGCCAGCGCCTCGCCAAGGACGACGAAGGCGCCCGCGCCGACGTGAGCGTCGACAGCCTGGGCCGGCTGAAACCGGTGTTCCATGCCAAGGGCACGGTGACGGCGGGCAACGCGTCCCAGATGTCGGACGGCGCGGCAGCGGTGCTGCTGGTGTCCGGGAAGATCCTCAGGCAGTTCAACCTGACGCCGCTGGCGCGCTTCTGCAGCTACGCGGTGGCCGGCGTGCCGCCCGAGATCATGGGCATCGGCCCGGTGGCGGCGATCCCGAAGGCGATGGCGCAGGCCGGCATCAAGCGCGAGCAGCTCGACTGGATCGAGCTCAACGAGGCCTTCGCGGCCCAGGCGCTGGCGGTGATGCACGACCTCGAACTCGACCCGGAGCGGGTCAACCCCCTGGGCGGCGCCATTGCCCTTGGCCATCCCCTCGGGGCGACCGGGGCGATCCGCACCGCGACGCTGGTGCATGGCCTGCAGCGCACTGGCGGCCGCTACGGGATGGTCAGCATGTGCATCGGCACCGGCATGGGGGCGGCCGGCATCTTCGAGCGGCTGTGAGGCGCGGCGGCGGGTGTCGGGGCTGCCCGCCGCCCGCCCTGGCCCCGGGGCAGCGGCAGGCGGGGCTGGTAGAATCGACAGCCTGATTTCACTCTTCGGGCCGCGGGCCCCTCGATCATGGATTTCCGTTCCAAGCTGGCTGCCGCCTGGCAGCGCAATGATTCCCTGCTGTGCGTCGGCCTCGACCCGGACGTCAAGCGTTTCCCGGCCCACCTCAAGGGCCGGCCGGACGCGGTGCTGGCCTTCTGCAAGGGCATCGTCGATGCCACCGCCGACCTGGCCTGCGCCTTCAAGCCGCAGATTGCCTATTTCGCCGCCGAGCGGGCCGAAGACCAGCTGCAGGACCTGATCGCCTACATCCGGCAAGCGCACCCGACGGTGCCGGTGGTGCTCGACGCCAAGCGCGGCGACATCGGCGCCACCGCCCAGCAGTACGCCCGCGAGGCCTTCGAGCGCTACGGCGCCGATGCGCTGACGGTGAACCCCTACATGGGCTTCGATTCGGTCGAGCCTTACCTCGAGTTCTCCGACCGCGGCCTGATCGTGCTGTGCCGCACCTCCAACCCCGGCGGCTCCGACCTGCAGAACCTCACCGTCGAGGGCGGGCGCAAGCTCTACCAGCATGTGGCCGAGCTGGTTGCCGGCAAGTGGAACACCCACGGCCAGAACGCGCTGGTGGTCGGCGCGACCTTCCCCCAGGAGCTCGCCGAGGTGCGCGCGATCGTGGGCGAGCTGCCGCTGCTGGTGCCGGGCATCGGCGCCCAGGGCGGCGACGTGGAAGCCACGGTGAAAGCCGGCCGGACGGCGTCGGGCGCGGGGCTGATGATCTCGTCGTCGCGGGCGATCCTTTATGCTGGCTCGGGCGAGGACTTTGCCGAGGCGGCGCGCAAGGTGGCGCTGGCCACCCGTGACGAAGTGAACCTCCACCGCGCCTGAGCGGGCACCAATCGGCCGTTGCAGCGCACAAAAACACGCATGTTGCGCCGCTGCAGCGTAGGATTGAGGCTTGTCGTGGGCCGGCGCGCAGCATCGCCGGCCCGCAGATGCCATTTTTGCCGGATGACCCGCAACGCGCGTCGAGGCCATTTTCCGGGACTCCCATGGTCAGACTGGTCTTTTCGGTCGAACTCAAATACGACGTCGCGCCGCCGGGCTGTGACTTCATCTTCAACATCCACGCCGCCCACACCCGCCAGCAGCGGGTGGTGACGGAGATGATGGAGCTCGGGCAGTTCCTGCTGCCCCAGGTCCATACCGACCCGTCCACCGGCAACCGCTACATGCGTCTCCGTGCCGAGCCCGGCCTGCTGCGCCTGCGCTACAGCGCCACGGTCGAGCTGCAGCACCACGTGGCGGCGCCCGAGCTGATCCCCGAGGTGCCGGTGGCCCGCCTGCCGGCCGAGGTGCTCACCTATCTGTACCCGAGCCGCTATTGCCAGTCCGACCGCCTCTACGACGTGGCGATCCGCGAGTTCGGCCACCTCCCGCCGGGCTACGGCCGGGTGCGCACCATCTGCGAATGGGTCGGCAAGCACGTCGAGTTCAAGTCGGCCACCACCAACGCGAGCACCTCGGCGGTCGATACGCTGACCGAGAGGGTGGGCGTGTGCCGCGATTTCGCTCATCTCATGATCGCCCTGTGCCGGGCCCTCAGCATTCCGGCCCGTTTTGCCGCGGGCATCGACTTCGGCGCCGACCCGGCGCTCGGGCCCAGCGACTTCCATGCCTACGTCGAGGTCTTCCTCGGCGATCGCTGGTATCTCTTCGACCCGTCCGCCACCGCCATCCCGATGGGCCTGATGCGTTTCGGGGTGGGGCGCGATGCGGCGGACGTCTCCTTTGCGACGATCTTCGGCAGCGTCCGTGCCGAGCCGCCGGTGATCGCCATCAAGGCTGTCGAGGATGCGTTCAACGCGGTCGAGCTGCCCCGCCGCCGCCCGGAAGCCCTGTCGACCGACGACGGCCTGCCGATGGGCGTGCGCCTCGTGGGGCAGGCTTGAGCAGGCGGCCCAGACACCTTTTACCTTTCGACAGGAGTTTCCCATGAGCATTGAAGAGATAGCAGCCCGCCACGGGTTCAGTGCCGATGCCGGGCGTGCGGCCTATGCTGCCTTGCAGGCCGGCGGTTTCAGCCAGGCCCAGTTCAGCCACCCGGAGCTCGGCGGCATGGGGCAGTGGATGAGCGGCGGCATGATGATGATCGGCGACATGTTCAACGACAACCTCAAGTGGCGTGTCGGTGGCCTGCTGAGCGAGCTCTCCCAGCATCGCGAACCCCAGCCGGCAATGGCGCCCCAGCAGGGCAACTGGGGCTTCGCTCAATCCGGCAACTGGTGGCCGTCCGAACTGGGCTCGCCGGCCAGCTCGGGCAGCCAGAACGACATGGCCTATGCCTGGTTCCCGGCGTCCCGCCGGCTCCTGCTCAAGCTGTCGGGCGATGTCTTTGCCTTCGATACCGGCGATCTGTCGATCTACGGTGTCCAGCAGCAGCAGGGCAGCGGCATGAGCTCGATCGTGCTGAACACCTCCAACGGGCCGATGAACCTGCTCGGCCTCAATCACGCCTGAGCCTCAGGCCTTGCCCGGGCGTCGCCAGCTCAGGCAGCGGTTGTTGGCCGGCATGGCCAGGTCTTCGACCAGCTCGAAGCCGATGCCCCGGGCGAGGGCGTCGACGGCTTCGAAGTCGCGGATGCCGCGTTTGGGGTCGTCGGCGCGCAGGCCGGCATCGAAGGCAGCGTTGCTGGGGCTGGTGAAGCGGCCGCCGTAATTGAAGGGGCCGTAGATCGTCAGGCGGGCGTCGTCGGCCAGCACGGTGGGCAGGCCGGCAAACAGCGCTTCGACTTCCGGCCAGCCCATGATGTGGAGGGTGTTGGCGCTGAAGATGGCATCGAAGCGCTCGCCGGGCCACGGGCCAAGCACATCCAGTTCGAGCGGCGGTGGCGTGTTGGGCAGGCCGGCTTCGGCGAGCCACAGGCGGACGCCGG
>JAKLLM010000170.1 GCA_023150125.1 Zoogloea sp. | reverse complement strand
CCCTGTGCGCCGCGGCCGACCCCGCCGCCGCCGCGCGGGAGCTGCGCGCGCGGATGGGCTGAACGGGCCCCGGGGCGAGGGACAAAGCCCTTCAGGGGGCCCGCCCGGTGCCGTTAAAGGCGTGCCTGGCGGCGATCGGCCGCCCTCATTTTCGTGCTGCCATGAACGACGTCCCGCCCCCTCGCGCCAGCTCCCGCCCGATTCCCCGGCTGATCCAGGAGCGTCGCTGGTGGCTGCTCCCCCTCTTGCGGTGGGGGTTGCTGGTGGTGCTGTCGCTGCAGATGCAGATGGTCCGGATCGGCGAGCAATCCGTCGAGGTCGCCCTCGAAGGCGCGCGCAACATGTTCCGCATGGTGATGCTCACCCGCAACTGGAACGCCAGCCACGGCGGCGTGTACGTGCCGGTGACGCCCCAGACGCCGCCCAACCGCTACCTGGACCACCCCCGGCGCGACGTGACGACCACCGACGGGGTGGCGCTGACGATGGTCAACCCGGCCTACATGACGCGCCTGATCGGCAACATGTCGGTCGAGGACGGGGGCGTACGCTTCCATCTCACCAGCCTGCGCCCGGTCCAGCCCGCCAACCGGGCCGACGCCTGGGAGGTGAAGGCCCTGCAGGCCTTCGAGCAGGGTGCGCGGGAGGCCACCTCCATCGAGGCCGGGGCCGACGGCCCCCAGCTGCGCTACATGGCCCCCCTGGTGGTGCAGGAGAGCTGCCTCGCCTGCCACGAGAAGCAGGGCTACAAGGTCGGTGACATCCGCGGCGGGCTGAGCGTGTCCCAGCGCTACGCGCCCATCGAGGCCGCCTCGGCGGATGCCATCCGCCAGTCGGCCCTGGCCCACGCGGCGGCGTTCCTGGTGGTGGTGATGGTCGGCTGGGGGCTGCTCGAGTTGCTGCGCCGGCGTTGGCTCGACCTGGCCGGCAAGATGGCCGAGCTCGAAGAGGCCCACGGCCAGCTGCTGCAATCCGAGAAGATGGCCTCGATCGGCGTGCTGGCGGCCGGCGTGGCCCACGAGATCAACAACCCGGTGGGTTTCGTCGGCTCCAACCTGGGCACCCTCAAGTCTTACAGCGAGGACCTGGTGGCGCTCCTCGAGGCCTGCCGGGCCGGGCGGGCGACGGAGGCGGATTTCGCCGCCGCCGATTTCGACTACCTCAAGACCGACCTCGCGGAGCTGATCCGCGAGTCCCGCGACGGCCTCGAGCGGGTCCGCAAGATCGTTGCCGACCTCAAGGACTTTTCGCGGGTGGACCGGGCCGAGTGGCAGGAGGCCGACCTCAACGCGGGCATCGAATGTACCCTCAACGTGGTGTGGAACGAGCTGAAGTACAAGGCCGACGTCGTCCGGGCCTACGATCCTTCGCTGCCCCGCGTGGCCTGCCTGCCGGCGCAGATCAACCAGGTGGCGATGAACCTGCTGATCAACGCCGCCCATGCCATCGCCGAGCGGGGCGTGATCACCGTGCGCACCGGCCACGATGCCGACTGGGCGTGGATCGAGGTGGAGGACAACGGCGCGGGCATGCCCCCCGAGGTGCTGAAGCACATCTTCGATCCCTTCTACACGACCAAGCCGGTGGGCAAGGGGACCGGGCTGGGCTTGTCGATATCCTATGACATCGTGCGCAAGCACGGCGGACGCATCGACGTGACGAGCGAGCCGGGGCATGGCAGCTGCTTCCGGGTGTGCCTGCCCTTGAGAACTAATTCACGGGACGAATGAAATACCCTGGGCATCTGTCAAAATGTGTCATGAATTGTCATTTTTGGCGTATATAATAAATTTGATAATTTAAACAGAGTCCTGGTCTGTTCGAAGCGTGCTGTTCTGCCGCTGCGCAGTGGTTTGGCCGGGTCGGAGCCTTGCCTTCCATGCGTCCAACTCAAGTTTTCCTGCGCGATGCGATCCGGGTTGCCCTCATCTACGCGCTGCTCGGCACCTTCAGCATGCTGCTGGCAATCGCCCCGGGTTTTGCCAGCCCGGTCTTCCCGGCTGCCGGCGTGGCGCTGGCCTGCGTGTTGTGGATGGGCCGCGCGGGGCTGGCGGGCGTCGCCCTCGGCTCCCTGGTCTTCAACCTGCCCCATGCCCTGCTCATCGACCAGCCGTCGGGGACGGCGTTTGCCGTCGGCTCGTTCACCGCGCTGGGGGCCGCGCTCCAGGCCGGGGCGGGGGCGTGGCTGGTTCGGCGCTCGATCGGCGAGGCCTGGCGCGAACTGACCCTCGAGCGCGATGCGCTCCGCTTCCTGATCCTGGGGGGGCTGCTGGCCTGCCTGATCTCGGCCTCCGTCGGCGTCACGGGCCTGTATGGCCTCGGCGTGATCGAGCCGGCCGAATACACCTACGCGTGGTGGAACTGGTACGTCGGCGATGCCCTCGGGGTGATCGTCTTCGCGCCCCTCGCGCTGTGCTTTCTCGACAGGCAGAGCCCGCTGTGGGCCGAGCGGCGGCGGCGTTTCGTGGGGCCGATGCTGCTCACCCTCGGGCTGGTCGGGCTGGCCTTCTTCGGCGCCAGCCAGTGGGAGCAGCAGATCCAGAAGAATCACCTGCAGGCCGACGGCGAGGGCGTGGCCAAGGTGATCTCGGATCGCCTGGTGACCCACCGGGAGGTGCTCGCCTCGCTGCGCAACTTCATCGAGACGACGCCGGATTTCAGCTTCCGGCAGTTCGAGCAGTTCACCCGCATCACGCTCAGCGACGATCCGGACATCTTCGCGCTGAGCTTCAACGACATCGTCCAGGCCGCCGACCGGCCAGCCTACGAGCGGGCGATGAGCCGGGTCGTGCCCGGCGGCAGCTTCCGCATCACCGAGCGGGACAGCGAGCGCGGGCTGGTGGCGGCCGGAAGCCGCGCGGAGTACGTGGCGGTGCGCTACATCGTGCCCCTGGCATCGAACCGGCCGGCGCTGGGCTTCGACATCGCGTCGGAGCCGATCCGGCAGGATGCGGTGCGCCGCGCGCTGGAGTCGATGGGCGTGGCGGTCACCTCGCTGATCCAGCTGGTGCAGGAGAACCGCCGGCGCATCGGCATCCTCGAGCTCCTTCCGATACGCGACGTCCGGCCCGGCGCCGAGGCCCGTCGCCCGCTGGGCTTTGCCGTCTCGGTGGTGAAGGTGGATGAGATGGTCGACATCGCGACCCGTGGCCACGTCCCCGACGGGCTGAGCTTCCAGCTCACCGACCCCGGCGCGCCGGCGGGCCAGGAGGTGCTCTACCGCTCGCCCGGCTTCGAGGCGTCGGTGGCCGGGCAGCTGCCCGTCTGGGGGACCACCCTGCGGATGGGCGACCGGGACTGGAGGCTGTCGGTCTACCCGACCCGGGCCTATCACCACGAACACCGGGCCGGCACGGTCTGGGCCCTCGGCGTGGTGGGGCTGCTGCTGACCCTGCTGCTGCAGATACTGATGCTCGGCATGACCGGGCGGACGGCGCTCACCCAGCGCCAGAACGACGCCCTGAAGGCCAGCGAGGAGCGCTACCAGCGCCTCTTCAACGACAGCCCGCTGCCGGTGTGGCTGTACGACGCGCAGAGCCTGCGCTTCCTGATGGTCAACGATTACGCGGTGGCCCACTACGGCTGGTCGCGCGAGGAGTTCCTGCAGATGCGCCTGTCGGATGTGCAGGCCCCCGACGATGCGCCGGCCGGACCGATCCCGGACGATGCGCCGCCCCACTGCCGGCACCGGCGGCGGGACGGTTCGACAATAGACGTGATCGTGCGGGCCACGCCGGCCCCCTACGGCGCCGTGGATGCCCGCCTGCAGGTGGTCCAGGACATCTCGCGGGAGATCCGCCTGATCGCCGCCCGCGAGTCGGCCGAGCAGGCCAGCCTCGCCAAGAGCCGCTTCCTGGCCATCGTCAGCCACGAGCTGCGCACCCCGATGAACGGCATCCTGGGCATGGCCCAGCTGCTGCTGCGCCCCGCGCTCGACGATGCGCAGCGGCAGGAGTATGTGCGCACCATCCTCAAGTCGGGAAAGCTGCTGCTCGGCCTGCTCAACGACATCCTGGACTTCTCGAAGGTCGAGGCCGGCAAGCTCGAGCTGCGCCCGGCGGTGCTGGATGTGGCCAGCCTGCTCGCCGAGGTGCGCCAGCTCTTCGAGGAGCAGGCCGCCCGCAAGGGACTCGCCTTCGAGGTGAGCTGGCACGGCCCCGCAGGCCTGTGCTGCCTGGCCGACCGGCAGCGCCTGGTGCAGATGCTGTCCAACCTGGTGGGCAACGCGGTGAAGTTCACCGACCACGGCAGCATTCGGGTGGAGGGGCGCCAGGTGGGCTCGGCCGACGGCATGCTGGAACTCGAGTTTGCGGTGACCGACACCGGCATCGGCGTGCCCGTCGACAAGCAGCACCTGATGTTCCAGCTGTTCTCCCAGGCCGACAACTCGTCCACCCGGCAGTACAGCGGCACCGGGCTCGGGCTGTCCATCGTCAGCAGCCTGGCCAGCCTGATGGGCGGCAGCGTGGGGCTGGACAGTGCCGCGGGCAAGGGCGCGCGCTTCTGGTTCCGGGTGCGTGTCGCGCCCGCCGCCGAGGCCCCGACGCTTCCCGGCCCCGCCGACGAGGCGCCGCCGGCCCCGGTGGCCGGGCTGGGTGGGCGGGTGATGGTGGTCGAGGACAACCTGATCAACCAGCGGGTGGTGGTGGCGCTGCTGAACGCCCTCGGGGTGGCCTCGGTCTGCGTGAACAACGGCTTGCAGTGCATCGAGCGCCTGCAGGTCGGCGAGATCCCCGACGCGATCCTGATGGACATCCAGATGCCGGAACTCGACGGGCTGGCCACCACCCGCTGGCTGCGCCAGTGGGAAGCCGAGCACGGCCGGCCGCGCCTGCCGGTGATCGCCCTGACCGCCAATGCCTTCGCCGGCAACGTGGATGTGTGCCTCGAGGCCGGCATGGACGCCTTCGTCGCCAAGCCGGTGATGCTCCAGCCGCTGGCGGCGGCCCTGGGGTGCTGGCTGCCCGCTGCGGGCGCGGGGGGGCCGGAGGGGGCGAAGCCACCGCAGAGGGAGGTGGACCGTGCCCGGCTGGCCGAGCTGGTGGGGCAGATGGACGAGCTCCTCGATCTCGACGACTTCGACGTGTTCGTGCGCTTCCGCGAACTGCAGGCCCTGCTCGCCGGCACCGCGCGGGAAGGCGAGTTCGACGAGGTCGGCCGGCTGATCGAGCAGCTCCGCTTCGACGAGGCGCGGGCCGCCCTGCAGCGTGCCGAGGCTCGCGCCTGCGAGGCGACGGCGTGATTTCTTTCCCGTGGCCCGCACCTGACAGCGGCACTGCGCTTATGATCTGCTCATGAAAGTCATTCTGGTTGTAGACGACGACGCCACCAACCTGCGCACCCTGGGGGAGCTGCTGCGCCCCGAGTACCGGGTGCGCCTGGCCAGTTCCGGGGAGGATGCCCTGCGCATCGCCGGCAGCGACCTGCGCCCCGACCTGATCCTGCTCGACGTGATGATGCCGCTGATGGACGGCTACGAGGTGCTGCGCCGCCTGCAGGCAGACGAGGCGACGCGGGCGATCCCGGTGATCTTCGTCACCGCGCTGCACGACGACGATTCCGAGCAGCGCGGCTTCGAGCTGGGTGCCGCCGATTTCATCCACAAGCCGATTCGCGCGGCGGTCGCCCTGTCGCGCATCCGCGCCCAGATCGACGCCCGGACGGCCCGGGAGAGCCTGCGGCGCAAGGCGCAGCACATGGCGCGGCTGGCCGAGCAGGGCGCCGAGCAGCTCGAAAGCGCGCGGCGCCAGCTGCTGCAGTCCGAAAAGATGGCCTCCCTCGGCCAGCTGTCGGCGGGCATCGCCCACGAGATCAACAACCCGGTCGGTTTCGTGGCGTCCAACCTGGCGGCGCTGGAGCGCTACCTCGACGATCTCTTTTCCATCGTCGACGCCTGCGCCGCCGACACCGACGCCCCGGCCGAGCAGCGCCTCGCCGAGGTGCGGGGGCTGATGCAGCGCCTAGAATACGACTACCTGCGGCAGGACGTGCTCGACCTGCTCGCCGAATCGAGGGACGGCGTCGAGCGGGTTCGCCAGATCGTCGCCGACATGAAGGGACTGTCCCACGTCGGCGCCTCCGCCTGGCAATGGGCCGACCTGCATGCGGGGCTGGATTCCACGCTCAACATCGCCCGCAACGAGTTCAAGCACCGCTGCACCGTCGTCAGGCGCTATGGCGAGCTGCCGGAGATCCGCTGCATCCCGTCCCAGCTCAACCAGGTGTTCATGAACCTGGTGGTGAATGCCGCCCAGGCCATCGTGGGCGAGGGCGAGATCACCGTCACCACCGAGCGCCTCGGCGACGATGCTGTCCGGGTGAGCGTCGCCGACACCGGCCAGGGCATCTCGGCGGAAGGCCTGAGCCATCTCTTCGAGCCCTTCTACACCACCAAACCGCCGGGCAAGGGCACCGGGCTGGGCCTCACCCTGTCGCGGGAGATCGTCCAGCGCCACAA
The DNA here is from genome assembly GCA_023150125.1 of Zoogloea sp. Classification (GTDB taxonomy): domain Bacteria; phylum Pseudomonadota; class Gammaproteobacteria; order Burkholderiales; family Rhodocyclaceae; genus Zoogloea. The sequence goes on along the minus strand of JAKLLM010000170.1, from coordinate 598 downwards.
GGGGCAGATCGAGGTGAGCAGCGAGCCGGGCAAGGGCACGGTGTTCACGCTGACATTGCCGATCGACCCCGAGCTCGACGCCGCCGCCGAGCCCCCTGCCTGAGGGGCGCACCGGCAGCCCCCGGTGCTGCGTTGCAGTATCGCGCTGCCCGGAACGGTGTTTCCCGGACTGAATAAGCGCAAGTCCTAGCGCAGGACTTCCCCGCAATGTGCCAGAATGTCACCCGTTTCGGGTGTGCTGGGCATTTTTCGGGGGATTTCATGGGTCTGCGCCTCAAGTTCAATCTGGTTCTGCTGGTGGTTTTCCTCGCTGGCTTCGGTGTGGCGGGTTACATCTCCCACGATCTGCTCTTCCGGCATGCCCGCGAACAGGTGCTCGCCGAAGCCCGGCTGGTCATGGAGGCAGCGCTGGCGATCCGCGGCTACACCGTCTCCCAGGTGCGTCCGCACCTAGACCCGATCATGCACGAGCAGTTCCTGCCCCAGACGGTGCCGGCCTACGCGGCCACCGAGACCCTGGCCGAGCTGCGCAAGAAATACCCCAACTACAACTACAAGGAAGCCACCCTCAACCCGACCAACCCCCGCGACCGGGCGT
>JAKLLM010000169.1 GCA_023150125.1 Zoogloea sp. | reverse complement strand
CGGCCCTCCCCTTGTCAGGGGAGGGAGAAAACCACCGCCCGGACGTAGCTCGGGTCAGCGCAGCGTAACCCGACGCCATGCCGGAGGCCCGGCTGACCATGGCGGGAACCCATCCGACGACGACGCGGGTCCGGCCGGCAAAGGCGGAGGCTCAGCCTGCGGCTCCGCCTGCCCAGTCGATCACGCTCGTGCCCCAGGCCCGGGCCTCGCCGGCCCGGCCGATCACGCCGGAAGCCGAGGCGAGCACTTCCGCCGCCCAGGCGATCACGCCGGAGGTCCGGCGGAGCAGCGCAGGGAGGGTATGGCCCACTCCGCGAGGTGCTCGCGAGCACGAAATTCGGGCAAGGCCTGCACGAAACAGACAGGGCCGCCCTATCCGCCGGATAGGCGCGTGGGCCTTTGAGGGACTCGCGAGCAGCTCAAGGACAGGGCCGCACACCCTGCGTGACAGGCGCCCGTCGCCTCGAACTGCCCACGGGACGGCTTCCGGGGTGGTCGGGACAGCTTTTGGTATAGGACGCGACAGGCGCCGGGGTGGTCGCGAGCCCCTCGCGGACAGGCGGGGAGGGCGCATCCGGGGTCGGGAGCACGGGCGGGGTGGGGCGTGCGGTGCGTTGGCTGTGCGCGGCGCTTCCGTCCTTTTGCACGCCCGGCCTGCGGTCCTTGGCCCAGTGTGCGGCGAGCCGGCGTCTGGTCAGCGCGGGGGACGGGACTCCTGATCAGATCGAAGCTTGTTCAGGATTCCGTGATGTTCAGTTTTTGGTGTGACGATCGTCGGCATCCAGGCGATCCAGAATCGCCAGCGCCTGTTTCACGTCCCCAGTCGCCGCCATGGCCCGGAAGTGATTTTCGGTATCCCATGCCGCCAAAGCGCGAGCGCTCAGCTCTTCGACCAATTTGTTGGTACTGAGGCCACGGCTGCGTGCCAGCAACTTCAAGCGCTCCGCCGTATCGTCAGGCAGCCTGATCGTTAATGTGGTCATTGCCATTCCTCCAGACATCGGGCGGGTGTCAGGACCCGCAGTTGGTCAAAAAGCAATTCTCCCCGACCCAGATCCCGCACGTTGTGAGTTACGACGCCTGCCGCGCCTCCGGCCAGCGCAAGTTCGATCAAGTGGTTGTCAGCTTCATCGGGAAGGTTGGGTCTCCAGCCGTAATAGACCGTAACCCAGCGGCCGCGTTGCGCCAGCGCTGCCAATACCTGTTGCCGTTCCTGCGGAGTCGTTGCGGTTCCCCAGACATCGCGTCCGAGCAGATCGCAGTATTCCTGCCACAAGGCATTGCCAAACAACGGTTGATAGCTGCCTGCCAGCGCACGTCGCAACACCTCACGTGATGCCCCTCCTGCTGAGCGTAGCCCCGCTACCAGAACGTTCGTATCAATCACAAGTGCTACCATTTTGATAGCGTATATGCCATCAAATGCTTTGGCAAGTTACCGGCTTGGTCACCACCCTCAGCGCACAAACGCCACCTCTCCCATCACATGCGTCGCCACCACGCAGCGCTCGTCCCCCAGCATCATCAGCGCGAACAGGCGTTCGGCCAGGGTGGTGGTGCGCTCCATGCGCCAGGCGAGTTCGGGAGTGGCGGACCAGTCGAGGGCGGTGAAGTCGGCTTCGCGGCCGGGCTGGAAGCTGCCGATGCAGTCGTCGAGGTAGAGGGCCTGGGCGCCGCCGAGGGTGGCGAGGTAGAAGCCGCGCAGCGCCGATAGCGGCGCCCGGCAGGCCTGGCCGACTTCGTAGGCCTGGGCGAGGGTGCGCAAGAGGCCGAAGCCGGTGCCGGCGCCGATGTCGGTGGCGAGGCCGACGCGCAGGTTGGCGCTGCGGCTCTCGGCGAGGTCGAAGAAGCCGCTGCCGAGGAAGAGGTTGGAGCCCGGGCAGAAGGCCGCCGCGGCGCCGCTGGCGGCCATGCTGCGGCGCTCGGTGGTGCTGAGGTGGATGCAGTGGGCGTGCAGGGTGCGCGGGCCGGCGAGGCCGTAGTGCTGGTAAACATCCAGGTAGCTGCTGCGCTCGGGGAAGAGCTGCTGCACCCAGTCGAGTTCGCCGGGGTTTTCGGCTAGGTGGGTTTGCAGGTGCAGGCCGGGGCGGCTGGCCAGCAGCTCGCCGCAGAGGCGCAGCTGCTCGGGGCTGGAGGTGGGGGCGAAGCGCGGGGTGAGGCTGTAGCGCAGGCGGCCGCGGCCGTGCCAGCGCTCGATGAGCTGCGCGCTGTCTTCGATGCCGCCGGCGGCGGTGTCGCGCAGGTTGGCAGGGCAGTTGCGGTCCATCAGCACCTTGCCGCACAGCATGCGCAGGCCGCGGGCCTCGGCGACGGCAAAGAAGGCGTCCACCGAGTGGGGGTGCACGGTGGCGAACACCGAGGCGGTGGTGGTGCCGTGGGCGAGCAGGCGGTCGACCACGAAGGCGGCGGTGCGCTCGGCCTCGGTGAGGTCGGCGAAGCGGGCCTCGGCGGGGAAGACGTAGTCGTTCAGCCAGTCGAGCAGCTGGCGCCCGTAGCTGGCGATCACGCCGGCCTGGGGGTAGTGCAGGTGGCAGTCGACGAAGCCGGGCAGCACCAGATGGCCGCGGTAGTCGTGGAGGGTGGCGGCCTCGAGCACGCCGGGCGGCAGCGTGGCCGTGATTGCGGCCCAGGGGCCGGCGGCCTGGATGCGGCCGTCGGCGATCCACAGCCCACCGTCGTCGAAGAACTGCCAGGCGGCGGGGTCGTCGGCGGGGCCCGGGTCGGCCAGGAAGTGCAGCAACTGGCCGCGGACGAGGCGGTGCGCGGTGTTCATGGGCGTGGCAGCGAGGACAGCGGCGGGGCCGCGGGGGGCGGGTGGGCGGCGTGCTCGATGGTCTGGCGGGCCTCGCGCACCTGCTGGAGCTGGGCCGCCACCGCCAGCGCGATCATCGCCGGGTGCTTTCCCTGAATGCCGGGGATGCCGATCGGGCAGCTGAGGTCGGCGAGGCGGTTGGGGTCGAGGCCGCGGACGACGAACTGGCGGGTGAAGTTGCTGCGCTTGGTGTGTGACCCGATCAGGCCGAACCAGGCAAAGTCGTGGCGGGCGAAGATCGCCTCGCAGAGCGCGAAATCGAGCGGGTGGCTGTGGGTCATCACCAGAAAATAGCTGCCCGGCGGGGCGGCGCGCACCTCGGCCTCGGGGCTATCGGTGCAGAGGGTCTGCACGCCGGGCGGGAGCGTGGCCGGGAAGATGCTGTCCCGGGTGTCTACCCAGGTGATGCGGGCGCCCAGGGGGGCGAGGGCGCGCATGACGGCCTCGCCCACGTGGCCGGCGCCAAACAGGACTACCGGGAAGTCGGCCCCGGCGACGAGGTGGGTGAGCGCCCAGCCGGTGCCGTCGGTGAGCAGCTGGGCGCCGCTGTGGGTGCCCTGGGCCAGGTCGGGCAGGCTCCAGCGGGAGGCGGGCTCGTCGGTGGCGAGCTGGCGCCGCAGGCCCTGCCCGGCGGCCACCGCGTCGGCCCGGGCCTGCCAGTCGTCGGCGTTGTCGGGGGCGATGCGTTCGAGCACCAGCCACACGATGCCGCCGCAGCACTGGCCCAGCGAGGGGCCGAGGGCGAGGCGCATCAGGCGCGGCAGGCCGCCCACTTCGAGCAGGGCCTGCGCGGCGCTGATGGCGAGCCATTCGAGCTGGCCGCCGCCGATGCTGCCGACGCTGCCGCGAGTGTCGACGAGCATCGTGGCGCCGGCCTCCCGCGGGGTGGAGCCCACGGTGTGGGCGACGGTGACGATTACGCAAGCCTCGCCCTGGGCGAGCCGGGTGGCGAGGGCGGGCAGCCAGTCGGTCATGGCAGGGTGCCTCCGTGAACCTGGAAACGGTAGTTGGACGCGCCCGAAGGTGCGTTCGTGCGGGTGTCTGGCGCGAGAGACAGCACCCCCGGAGACGCCGCGAAGCGGCGCTCCTGCCCCCCGAGGGGGCCGCAAGAAAGCTTGGGGCGGCCCGGCGCTTTCTTGCGACAACGCCGCAGGCTAATGCCTGCAAGGCGGAGCGACAAAGCCAGGCGCCCGTGCGGACGTGCCAGCGGGCGCGTAGCGTGTTTTCCCGCTTTACAAGTCATGAAGAAGGCTCGGTGGTTGGGCTTCATATGGCTCTCAAGGCGTTGAAAAGCGGTCAACTACCGTTTTCAGGTTAAGTGCGCGCAGGATGGCTTCGGGGGTGGCCGGGGCGTCGAGCTGCGGGCGGGCGCCGGGGCCGAGGGCAGCGGCCACCGCGTCGCGCAGCGCGAAGAAGGCCGACAGGGCCAGCATCAGCGGCGGTTCGCCGACGGCCTTGGAGCGGTGGATGGCGTCCTCGCGGTTGGGCTCGCCCCACAGCCGCACGTTGAAGACGGGCGGCAGGTCGGCGGCGGTGGGGATCTTGTAGGTGGAGGGCGAGTGGGTGAGCAGCGCGCCGTCGGGGCCATACACCAGCTCCTCGCTGGTCAGCCAGCCGAGGCCCTGGATGAAGCCGCCCTCGATCTGGCCGATGTCGACGCCCGGGTTGATCGACTGGCCGGCGTCGTGAAGGATGTCGACGCGCAGCAGGCGGTGCTCGCCGGTGAGGGTGTCGATGGCGGCCTCGCTGACTGCGGCGCCGTAGGCGAAGTAGTAGAAGGGCCGGCCGCGCATGGCGCTGGCGTCGTAGCTGAGCTTGGGGGTGGCGTAGAAGCCGGCGTCCCACAGCTGCACGCGGGCCAGCCAGGCGTCGAGTGCGACCTGGGCTAAGGGGGCGTCGAAGCCCGGGGCGCGCACGCGGCCGGCCTCGAAGCGCACTTCGGCGTCGCCTGCGCCCAGCCTGCCGGCGACGAAGGCCGCCAGCCGCCCGCGGATCGCCCGGCAGGCGGCCTGGGCGGCCTTGCCGTTGAGGTCGCTGCCCGACGAGGCGGCGGTGGCCGAGGTGTTGGGCACCCGGGTGGTGTCGGTGGCCGACAGGCGCACGTCGCCCACCGGCAGGCCGAACTCGGCGGCGACGATCTGGCGCACCTTGGTGTACAGGCCCTGGCCCATCTCGGTGCCGCCGTGGCTGACCCGCACGCTGCCGTCCTTGTACACATGCACCAGGGCGCCGGCCTGGTTGAGGAAGGTGTTGGTGAAGGAGATGCCGAACTTCACCGGGGTGAGCGCCAGCCCGCGCTTGAGCACCGGGCTGGTGGCGTTGAAGGCGGCGATCTCGGCACGGCGCCGGCTGTAGTCGGCGCTTTCGGCGAGGTGCTCGACCAGCGGGGCGAGGATGTCGTCTTCGACGCGCATGCCGTAGGGGGTGAGGTCGCGCCCCGGCCCGGCGTAGAAGTTGGCGCGGCGCACCGCCAGCGGGTCGAGCCCGAGGTGGCGGGCGATGTCGTCGATCACGCTTTCGATGGCGAACATGCCCTGCGGCCCGCCGAAGCCGCGGAAGGCGGTGTTCGACACCGTGTGGGTGCGGCAGCGCAGGCTGCGGATGGCCACCGCGTCGAGGTAGTAGGCGTTGTCGGCGTGGAATATCGCGCGGTCGTTGATCGGCCCCGACAGGTCGGCCGAGAAGCCGCAGCGGGAGGCGAGCCCGAGGCGCAGGCCGGCAATGCGGCCGGTGGCGTCGAAGCCCACCTCGTAGTCGATGCGGAAGTCGTGGCGCTTGCCGGTGGCGCGCATGTCGTCGTCGCGGTCGAGGCGCAGCTTGACCGGCCGCCCGCTGGCCCGCGCCAGCAGCGCGGCGATGCAGGCCCACTGGGCCGACTGGGCCTCCTTGCCGCCGAAGCCGCCGCCCATCCGGCGGCATTCGCAGCTCACCTGGTGCATGCGCCAGCCGAGGGCGCCGGCCACCGCCTGCTGCATCTCGGTGGGGTGCTGGGTGGAGCTGAGGAGGTGCAGGCTGTCGTCCTCGCGGGGGATCGCGCAGGCCACCTGGCCTTCGAGGTAGTAATGCTCCTGACCGCCGGTGCGCACGCGGCCGGCGAGGCGGTGGGGCGCGGCTGTGATGGCGGCTTCCACGTCGCCGCGGCGGAGCTCGACCGGAGGAAGCACCTCGCTGCCGGCCTCGATGGCGTCGTCGACGGTCAGGATGGCCGGCAGGGGCTCGATGTGCGCCACCGCCAGGCGCGCGGCACGGCGGGCCTGCTCGCGGGTGTCGGCGGCGACGGCGAACAGCGGCTGGCCGTGGAACAGCACCTCGCCGGTGGCGAGGATGGGGTCGTCGTGGACCACCGGGCCGCAGTCGTTCTCGCCGGGGATGTCGGCGGCGGTGATGACGGCCCGTACCCCGGGGGCGGCGCGCACGGCGCTGAGATCGAGGCTGGTCAGGCGGCCGTGGGCCACGCCGGACAGGCCGACCGCGGCGTGGAGCAGGCCGACCGGTTCGGGCAGGTCGTCGGTGTAGGCGGCGCTGCCGGCCACGTGGAGGTGGGCGCTTTCGTGGGGCAGGGGCTGGCCGATGGGGGGCGGGCGGTGTTCGGCGGTTTCGGCGGCGGGCGTGGGCGGGGCGGCGGGGGTGAGGTCGGCGAGGCGCAGCGGCGCGGTGCCGCGGGTTTCGAGCCACAGCCGGCGCAGCAGGCCGGCAGAAGCCTGGCGGCGGTAGGCGGCGGAGGCGCGCAGGTCGGTGAGCGGTGTGAAGTCGGTGGCGAGGGCGGCGCTTGCGGCTTCGAGGGTGGCTTCGCTCCAGGGCTGGCCGGCGAGGGCGGCCTCGGTGGCGCGGGCCCGGGCTGGCGTGGCGGCCATGCCGCCGAAGGCGATGCGGGCGTGGCTGACGCGGCCGGCGTCGAGGGCGATGGCGAAGGCGCCGCACAGGGCCGAGATGTCCTGGTCGTGGCGCTTGGAGACTTTCCAGCAGCGGAAGAGCTGGCCCGGCGGGGCGGGCGGCAGCTCGATGCCTTCGATGAATTCGCCGGGGGCGAGGGCGGTCTGCCGGTAGCCGAGGTAGAAATCTTCGAGGGGCTGGCGGCGTTGCCGGGCGCCCTGCCGCAGCACCAGCCGAGCGCCCAGGGCGATGAGGCCGGGCATGCTGTCGCCGATGGGCGAGCCGTTGGCGATGTTGCCGCCGAGGGTGCCGGCGTGGCGCACCGGCGGGCCGGCGAAGCGGCGGGCCAGCTCGCCCCAGCCGGGCTCGAAGGCGACGAGCGCGGCGAAGGCGTCGGCCAGGCTGGCGGCGGCGCCGATCGTGAGGCCG
>JAKLLM010000168.1 GCA_023150125.1 Zoogloea sp. | reverse complement strand
CAGCATCGAGCCTAAAGAGGCCACCGGCACCGAGGCCCTCGAATTCACCGCCGTCTTCGAGGTCTACCCCGAGATCGTGATCGGCGACGTGAGCGGCCAGGAAATCGAGCGCCCGCAGCTTGAAGTCAGCGATGCCGAAGTCGACAAGACCCTCGACGTGCTGCGCAAGCAGCGCACCACCTTCTCCACCGTCGAGCGTGCCGCCCAGGACGGCGACCGCGTGGTGGTCGATTTCACCGGCCGCAAGGACGGCGTCGAGTTCGACGGTGGCAAGGCTGCCGACTTCCCCTTCGTGATCGGCGCCGGCCAGATGCTCAAGGACTTCGAAACCGCCGTGCTGGGCCTCCAGGCCGGCGAGAGCAAGACCTTCGACATGACCTTCCCGGCCGACTACCACGCCACCCACCTGGCCGGCCAGACCGTCCAGTTCGAAGTGGTCGTCAAGAAGGTCGAAGCGCCCCAGCTGCCCGAGATCGACGCCGAGTTCGCCAAGTCCCTGGGCGTTGCCGACGGCGACGTGGCCAAGATGCGTGAAGAGGTCAAGGCCAACCTGGAGCGCGAAGTGAAGCGCCGCATCCAGGCCCGCATCAAGGAGCGCGTCATGAACGTGCTGATCGAGACCCACCCGATCGAAGTGCCGAAGGCGCTGGTGCAGCAGGAGTCCCAGCAGCTGGCCGAAAACGCCAAGCGCGACTTCGAGGCCCGCGGCATGCAGACCAAGGACCTGCCGATCGACGCCTCCTGGTTCGGCGAGCAGGCTGCCCGCCGCGTCAAGCTCGGCCTGATCATGTCGGAACTTGTGAAGAGCAAGGAACTCCATGCAAAGCCGGAGCAGATCCGTGCAACCATCGAAGACTTCGCCGCCAGCTACGAGGATCCGAGCGAAGTGGTGGGCTGGTATTATTCCCAGCCGCAGCGCCTGGCCCAGGCCGAAGCGCTGGTGATCGAAGACAACGTGGTGGAGTGGGTCGTGAGCAACGCCAAGACCACCGACGTGGCCACGTCCTTTGACGACCTGATGGGTAATGCGGCTTAATTAAGCGGAGAGCGACGTTCTATGAATCCATTGACACCCCCGTATTCTCGCAGCGACTGGGATCCGGTCGGCCTCGGCCTGATCCCGATGGTGGTCGAGCAGAGCGGCCGCGGCGAGCGGTCGTACGACATCTACTCGCGCCTCCTGAAGGAGCGGGTGGTGTTTCTGGTCGGGCCCGTCACGGACGTGACGGCCAACCTGATCGTCGCCCAGCTGCTGTTCCTTGAGTCCGAGAACCCCGACAAGGACATCTTCTTCTACATCAACTCCCCGGGTGGTTCGGTCACGGCGGGCATGGCGATCTACGACACCATGCAGTTCATCAAGCCGGACGTGAGCACCCTGTGCATCGGGCAGGCGGCCAGCATGGGCGCCTTCCTGCTTGCCGCCGGCGCCAGTGGCAAGCGGTTCTCGCTGCCCAACTCGCGGGTCATGATCCACCAGCCGCTTGGCGGTTTCCAGGGCCAGGCCTCGGACATCGAGATCCACGCCCGCGAGATCCTCGCGCTGCGTGCCAAGCTCAACGGCATGCTGGCCAAGCACACCGGCCAGCCGGTCGAGGCCATCGAGCGCGACACCGACCGCGACAACTTCATGTCTGCCGAAGAGGCCATGAAGTACGGCCTGGTCGACAAGGTGTTGACGAGCCGCGCCGACGTGGCCTGACCGGCATAGGCAGCCGGCACGCAAACAAGTACAAAGAGAAAGGGCAGTAATGGCGGACAAGAAAACGAGCGGCGAGAAGCTCCTGTATTGCTCGTTCTGTGGCAAGAGCCAGCACGAGGTCCGCAAGCTGATCGCGGGCCCCTCCGTGTTCATCTGCGACGAGTGCATCGAGCTCTGCAACGACATCATTCGCGACGAGATTACTGCTGACACCGGTGGGGCCAAGGGCGTCAAGGGCGAGCTCCCGTCCCCCAAGGAAATCAGTGCGATCCTCGACCAGTACGTGATCGGCCAGGGGCCGGCGAAGCGCATCCTGTCGGTGGCGGTGTACAACCACTACAAGCGCCTGCGCCATCTCTCGAAGACCCACGACGAGGTCGAGCTCGCGAAGAGCAACATCCTGCTGGTCGGCCCCACCGGCTCCGGCAAGACGCTGCTCGCCCAGACCCTCGCCCGCCTGCTCAACGTGCCCTTCGTGATGGCCGACGCCACCACCCTCACCGAAGCCGGCTACGTGGGCGAGGACGTCGAGAACATCATCCAGAAGCTGCTGCAGAAGTGCGACTACGAGGTCGACAAGGCCCAGCAGGGCATTGTTTACATCGACGAGATCGACAAGATCTCACGCAAGTCCGACAACCCGTCGATCACCCGCGACGTGTCGGGCGAGGGCGTGCAGCAGGCGCTCCTGAAGCTCATCGAGGGCACCGTCGCCTCGGTACCTCCGCAGGGTGGCCGCAAGCATCCGAACCAGGATTTCGTGCAGGTGGACACCACCAACATCCTGTTCGTCTGCGGTGGCGCCTTCGACGGCCTCGACAAGGTGATCCGCAACCGTACCGAACAGGTCGGGATCGGCTTCGGTGCCGAGGTGAAGAGCCGCGAGAACAAGAGCGTCTCGGAATCCCTGCGCAACGTCGAGCCCGAGGACCTCATCAAGTTCGGCCTGATCCCCGAACTCATCGGCCGTCTGCCGGTGGTCGCCACGCTCCAGGAGCTCGACGAGCCGGCGCTGATCCAGATCCTCGTCGAACCCAAGAACGCCCTCATCAAGCAGTACCAGAAACTGTTCTCGATGGAAGGCGTCGAACTCGAAGTGCGCCCGGCCGCCATGCAGGCAATTGCCCGCAAGGCGCTGAAGCGCAAGACGGGCGCCCGCGGCCTGCGTTCCATCCTTGAAGGCGTCCTGCTCGACACCATGTACGAGCTGCCCTCCATGGAAAACGTGGCCAAGGTGGTGATCGACGAAGGCATGATCGACGGTGGTGCGCAGCCCATCCTGATCTACGCCGATCAGCCCAAGGTATCCGGCTCCAACTGACATCAGGCAGATTTTTGCAGTCCTGCTGCTTGAATTGATGTCCTAGGGCCCCATATGGGGCCTTAGTGCCTTTAAAGGAATAATCATGTCGAGCACCCTTGACCTCCCCGAAGATCAGATCGAGCTCCCGCTGCTGCCCCTGCGGGACGTGGTCGTCTTCCCGCATATGGTGATCCCGCTGTTCGTGGGGCGCCCCAAGTCCATCAAGGCACTCGAGAATGCGATGGAAGCCGGCAAGAGCATCCTGCTGGTTGCCCAGAAGTCCGCCGCCAAGGACGAGCCCTCGGCCGAAGACCTCTACGACCTGGGCTGCATCGCCAACATCCTGCAGATGCTCAAGCTGCCCGACGGCACCGTGAAGGTGCTGGTCGAAGGCGTGCAGCGCGCCCGCGTGGTCTCCATCGACGACCTGCGCACCCTCTTCGTGGCCAAGGCCGAGCCGCTGCCGGCCGCCGAGGCGCCGAACAACGAAGTCGAGGCGATGCGCCGGGCGATCATCAGCCAGTTCGACCAGTACGTTAAGCTCAACAAGAAGATCCCGCCCGAGATCCTCAGCTCCCTGTCGGGCATCGAAGACCCGGGCCGGCTGGCCGACACCATCGCCGCCCACCTGCCGCTCAAGCTCGAGCAGAAGCAGGAGATCCTCGAGATGTTCGACGCCGGCGAGCGCCTCGAGCGCCTGCTCAACCAGCTCGAGACCGAGCTCGACATCCTGCAGGTCGAGAAGCGCATCCGCGGCCGCGTCAAGCGCCAGATGGAGAAGAGCCAGCGCGAGTACTACCTCAACGAGCAGGTCAAGGCCATCCAGAAGGAGCTCGGCGAAGGCGAGGACGGCGCCGATCTCGAGGAGATGGACAAGAAGATCAAGTCCGCCGGCATGCCGAAGGAAGCGCTGGCGAAGGCCGAGGCCGAATTCAAGAAGCTGCGCCTGATGTCGCCGATGTCGGCCGAAGCCACCGTGGTGCGCAACTACATCGAGACCCTGGTCGGCCTGCCCTGGAAGAAGAAATCCCGCATCAGCAAGGATCTCGCCGAGGCCGAGAAGGTGCTCGACACCGAGCACTACGGCCTCGAGAAGGTCAAGGAACGCATCCTCGAATACCTCGCCGTGCAGCAGCGCGTCGACAAGCTGAAGGCCCCGATCCTGTGCCTGGTCGGCCCCCCGGGCGTCGGCAAGACCTCGCTGGGCCAGTCCGTCGCCCGTGCCACCAACCGCAAGTTCGTGCGCATGAGCCTCGGCGGCGTGCGCGACGAGGCCGAGATCCGCGGCCATCGCCGCACCTACATCGGCTCGATGCCCGGCAAGATCCTGCAGAACATGTCCAAGGTGGCTGTGCGCAACCCGCTGTTCCTGCTCGATGAAGTCGACAAGATGGGCCAGGATTTCCGCGGCGATCCGTCGTCGGCGCTGCTCGAGGTGCTCGACCCGGAGCAGAACTCCACCTTCGTCGACCACTACATCGAAGTTGAGTACGACCTCTCCGACGTGATGTTCGTGGCCACCGCCAACACCCTCAACATCCCGGCGCCGCTGCTCGACCGGATGGAAGTCATCCGCCTGTCCGGCTACACGGAAGACGAGAAGGTGAACATCGCCGAGCGTTACCTCGTCCCGAAGCAGATGAAGAACAACGGGATCAAGCGCGAGGAGCTGTCGGTCACCGAAGACGCGATCCGCGACATCGTGCGCTTCTACACCCGCGAAGCCGGCGTGCGCGGCCTCGAGCGCGAGATCTCCAAGGTCTGCCGCAAGGTGGTGAAGGCGCTGGTGCTGGGCAAGCGCAAGTCCAAGGTGATCGTCAACGCCAAGTGCCTCGACAAGTACCTGGGCGTGCACAAGTACAGCTTCGGCGTCGCCGAGAAGGAAAACCAGATCGGCCAGGTCACCGGCCTCGCGTGGACCGAAGTGGGCGGCGAGCTGCTCACCGTCGAAGCCGTGGCGCTGCCGGGCAAGGGCAAGATCATGACCACCGGCAAGCTCGGCGAGGTCATGCAGGAGTCCATCCAGGCGGCCCTGTCGGTGGTGCGCCGGCGCTCCAAGTCGCTCGGCATCGCCGAAGACTTCTACCAGAAGTCCGACATCCACATCCACCGTCCCGAAGGCGCGATCCCCAAGGACGGCCCGTCCGCCGGCATCGCGATCTGCTCGGGCCTGGTGTCGGTGCTCACCGGCATTCCGGTGCGCTGTGACGTGGCGATGACCGGCGAGATCACGCTGCGGGGCGAAGTGCTGCCCATCGGCGGCCTCAAGGAGAAGCTGCTGGCAGCGGTGCGCGGCGGCATCCGCCGGGCGCTGATTCCCCAGGAGAACGTCAAGGACCTCGCCGAGATCCCCGACAACGTGAAGAACGAACTCGAGATCATCCCCGTCAAGTGGATCGACGAGGTTCTCGAGCACGCTCTCGAGCGCATGCCCGAGCCGCTGCCCGAAGTGGCCCAGCCTGCCCAGGCTGACGTCGCCGCGGTGGCCCAGCCCGCCGAAGCGGCCGCTGACAACGGTGGCGTGGTGAAGCACTGAAGCGTCTGTACCGCGAAGCATGAAAAAGGCCGGTCTTGCGACCGGCCTTTTTTATTCCGCTTATCCGGCCCGGTCAGCCCGCAGCGGCCCGGCGCTGCCACATCAGGAAGCCGGTGAGGGCCATCACGCCGGCCACCGCCGGCAGCGCGTAGAGGTTGAGGGTCGACCAGCCCTGGCCGAGCACCAGCGCACCGGCCGATACCGACGAAACCGCCTGCACCGCGAACACCATGAAATCGTTGCCGCCCTGGACCATCGCCCGCTCGGCGGGCCGGTAGGTTTCGGTGAGCAGGGTGGTGCCGCCGATGTAGAGGAAGTTCCAGCCGATGCCGAGCAGCAGCAGGGCCCACCAGAAGTGCATCAGCGAGACGCCGCTGGAGGCCAGCCCGATGCAGCCCAGCATCAGCGCCGCGCCGGCCAGCAGCACCGGCAGCACGCCGACACGGCGGATCAGGTCGCCGGTGAAAAAGGATGGCGCGTACATCCCCAGCACGTGCCACTGCAGCACGAAGGCAACGTCGCCGAAGCCCAGCCCGCACACATCCATCGCCAGCGGCGTGGCGGCCATCAGCAGGTTCATGGTGCCGTAGCCGACGGCGGCCGCCAGCACCGCGACAATGAAGGCCGGCTGGCGGGCGATCTCGCCCCACGGGCGGCGGTCGTCGCCGGCGTGGGCGGCCGCGGCGGCGTCGGGGATCTTGAGCATCGCGGCGATCAGGAGCGCGACCAGCGCGAAGGCCGACAGGGATGCGTAGGTGGCGAGGAATTCGGCACCCCAGGTGTTGCGCGTGAGGTTGCCCAGGGCCGGGCCGATGAAGCCGCCGATGATGCCGCCGGCCAGGGTGTAGGAGATCGCCTTGGGTTTCCAGTCGGCGGGGGCCATGTCGGCGGCGGCAAAGCGGTACTGCAGGCCGAAGGCGTTGTAGCTGCCCGAGGTGAAGGTGCCGAGGCACAGCAGCCAGAAGCTTTCGGCGTGCACCGCATAGGCGCACAGCAGCCCGCCGCAGATGCCGAGCACGGCGCCGAGCATGAAGCCCGCCCGCCGCCCGAAGCGCCGCATGAACTGCGAGGCCGGCAGCGTCATGAGGGCCGCACCGATCACGTAGCCGGTGATCGTCAGTGTGGCCAGGGTCGGGGTGGGGGCCAGCTGCCGCCCGACCAGGCCATTGACGGCGATCAGGGTGACGCCGTTGCACAGCAGCATGCCCTGGCAGGCAGCCAGGAGCCAGACGTTGCGGAGGATGCTTTTGTCGATCATGGACTCTCAGAAGGGACGCAGGGCAGCCCCCGGGCTTTTTGTCTCCGGCGGGTTTGGCAAGGCAAAGGCGTACAAGGTCGGAGCGGAGTGCGGCGAGGGCTGGCACCCGCACGGCTTCCAGACGACTCTAGGGCCGGGGGAAGTGGGCTCTCCGAATGGCCCGGACAGTATCACACCGACGGGGCAGGCGCCTTCAGATCAGCTTCGAGCCAGACGTCGGGCGTGATCTGCCGCGATGGCCTCATGGGAGTTCGAGGGCGCCACCCAACTGAAGGTGTTCGAGAGGTGTCGCCGTGGCTCGGGTCGTCGGGATGCGGCCA
>JAKLLM010000167.1 GCA_023150125.1 Zoogloea sp. | reverse complement strand
CGCGGGGGCGCTGCCCGGCCGGGATGTCGGCCTGGCGCGCGTCGGTGGAAGTGTCGATGACGCTGAGGGTGGCCGACTTCTCGTTGGGCACATAGGCCAGCGGGCCGGCCTGCGCGGCAGCCCCGAAAGCCGCCAGCAGCACGGCACAGAGGGTTCTCAGGGGTGCCATCGGAGGCCTCATGCGGGAGTGTGGGAAATGCCGTGGCGGCGGAAGATCTCGGTCAGGGTGCCGTCACGCTTGAGCTCGGCGAGCGCCGCGGCGACGGCGTCGGCGAGCGCCTGCTCCTCGACCTTGACGGCCATGCCCAGGGGCCAGCTGCCGGTCTGAAGTTCAGGGAAGTTTACCACGTCGATGACGAGCTCCCCCCTGCCCTTCAGCGCGGCCTCGAGCTCGGCGCGGGGGGCCATCACCGCGGCGATCTTGCCCTCCAGCGCGGCCCGGGCGGCCTCGGCGACGGTCTTGAAATGCACCACGTTCTCGCGCAGCCGGCCGTTGAGCACGCCGAGCAGGAAGGCGTCGGCCAGGGACGCCGTCTCGACGCCGACCTTCTCGCGGGTGAACACCTCCAGCGCCACCGCCGCCGAGCCGTTGGGGGCCTGGCGGACACGCTCCGGGCGCCGCGCGAGGGCCAGGGCTTCCCGGTGGTAGGCACCGAAGATGCGCACCTTGTCGTTGGCCTTGGCGAGGTAGGGGTCGACCGGCACGTGCATCATCACGTCGGCGGGCTGGGCACCGAGGTAGTGACCCTTCCACACCATGTTGCGCAGATCGTCGTTCATGTCCTCGTCGGCATTGAAGCCGACGACCTCGGGCGCCAGGCCCAGCCTGGCGGCGAGGGCCCGGGCGATGTCGGCGTCGATGCCCTTGCCACCGGCCATCGAATAGGGCGGAAAGTCGTTGTAGACCGCGAAGCGCAGGCGGCCGCGCTGGCGCAACGCCTCCAGCCCGTCGGCCCACGCCGGCAGCGCGGCGGCAAGGGGCACGGCGGCCAGCGCCTTCAGCCAGAGACGGCGATCAGTCTTCATGGACGGTCTCCAGCCAGCTGCGGATCGACCACATCGCCTCCTGGCTCAGGGTGCCTTCGAAGGGCGGCATGTACACGCGGCCGTCGCGCACCGCGCCCTTGCGGATGCGCTGAAGGAAGACCTCGTCGCCCTCGTCGCCGAGGGGCAGGTAGCGCAGGTCCGGCGCGATGCCGCCCGACACGGCGCCGAGGCCGTGGCAGCGGGCGCAGTTCTGGTTGAAGGCCGAGTCGCCGATGCGGATGGCGGTCTTGTCCTTGCGGTAGGGGTTGGTGGGCAGGAAGTCTGCGCCGAGGGCCTTGAGCCCGGTGGTATCGACGGCCTGGGGCACCACGTCGCCGTGGGCCAGGACCTGGGACGCAGCCCCGGCGATGCAGAGGACGGCGGCGAGCGTACCGAGATGGCGGAAGGGATGTTTCACGTTGTCTCCTTTGTCGATTATGGATGTCGAGGCCTTATGAGGATCTCTCAGCAAACCCTGTGCCAGAACGCGCCAGATCCCCTCGATGCCGGGCAGCAAGCCCGCCGGACCGCCAAATCCGCCACCTGGCGGGGCGCCTTCCCTGGCACGCCTATTGCTTTTCAAAACCGCGCGAGACACTGTTCTTTGCTAATAAAAGACGCAGGTGTTACGTTATGAAGCACAACAAAAAAAGAAATAATTTCAGCAACATATGGAGGAGACAATGGGACAGTTGCAATTGCGGGCGGAAGTCCATGGAGAACGGCTGCTACAGGCCCGCGAACTCTTCTTCGATCACGGCGACTACCCCGACGGCCTGGTCGACCCGCTGATCCTGCGCTCCTGGGAGCGCTGCCGCCGTTTCGGCGTGGGCGACCCTCACCTCACCGACGTCAACTCGACGATGGACCGCGTGGCCCTCAAGACCGAGCAGGAGCGCAACCGCTTCCTGCTCATGCAGAGCCGGCCGATCATGGAGCACGTCTTCGAGCAGATCCGCGAGTCGGGCAGCATGGTGGTGCTGGCCGACGCCAACGGGCTGCTCCTCGAAACCGTGGGCGACCCCGACTTCGTGAGCCGGGCCGACCGGGTCTCGCTGATGGCCGGCGCCTCGTGGGACGAAAACCTGCGCGGCACCAACGCCATCGGCACCGCGCTGGCCGAGGAGTCGCCGGTGACCGTGCTGGGCGCCGAGCACTTCCTCGCTCACAACGGCTTCCTCACCTGCTGCGCCAGCCCGATCCACGGGCCGGACGGGCGGCTGGTGGGCGTGCTCGACATCTCGGGCAGCTACCGCACCCTCCAGCGCCACACCCTGGGCCTGGTGCGGCTGTCGTCGGCCCTCGTCGAGAAGCGCCTCTTCGAGACCGCTCATGCGCGGGACATCCTGGTGTGCTTCCACACCCGCCCCGACTACCTCGGCAGCCCCAAGGAGGGCATCGCCGCGGTGACCCACGACGGGCGGGTGCTGGCGATGAACATCAGCGGCACCGAGATCCTCGGCATCCGCCAGATCGACGCCATGCGCCGGGATTTCTCGATCGTCTTCGAGAGCAACCTGTCGGCCCTGATCGACCGCCTGCGCCACACGCCCCAGGGCAGCCAGGAGCTGTGCGTGAACGGCAAGCTGATCCACGTGCAGCTGCGCGGCCAGCTGCCGGCACCGTCCGTGCATGCAGGCCGGGGCGGCGACGAACGCGCCCTGCCCCAGCGTCAGGCGCGCCGGGCCGAGGGCGGCAACGCGCCGGCCATCACCCTCGACACCCTCAACACCGGCGACGCGCGCCTGCAGGCCGCCATCGACCGGGCGCGGCGGATGCTCGGCCGCGACATCCCCATCCTGATCCAGGGCGAATCGGGCGCCGGCAAGGAGATCTTCGCCAAAGCCTTCCACAACAGCGGCCCCCGCCATGACCAGCCCTTCGTGGCCCTCAACTGCGCCTCCATCCCCGAAACCCTGATCGAGTCCGAGCTCTTCGGCTACCAGGGCGGCGCCTTCACCGGCGCCCGCAAGGAAGGCGCGCCGGGCAAGATCCAGCAGGCCAACGGCGGCACGCTGTTCCTCGACGAGATCGGCGACATGCCGCTCAACCTGCAGGCCCGGCTGTTGCGCGTGCTGCAGGAGCGCTGCGTGACGCCCCTGGGCAGCACCAAGACGATCCAGGTGGACATCGCGCTGGTGTGCGCCACCCACCGCAAGCTGCGCGAGGAAGTCGCCCGCGGCAGTTTCCGCGAAGACCTCTACTACCGCCTCAACGGGATGAGCGTCACGCTGCCGCCGCTGCGCGAGCGCAGCGACATCCGCGCGCTGCTCACCCGGCTGGCGGCCGCCGAGGTGCCGGACCCGACGATGCCCGTGCGCTTCTCGGAGGGTGCGCTGAAGGCCATCGAGGGCTACGCCTGGCCCGGCAATATCCGCCAGCTCCACAACGCGATCCGGGTGGCGATCGCCCTGCTCGACGAGGGCGAACAGCTGATCACCGAAAAGCACCTGCCGGAAGAGCTCTTCGAGGCCCCCCTGGCGCCCATGGCCCCCGCACCGGCGGCGGGCGGCGGCGAGCCCCGGTGGGCCAGCGAGCTTCCGGCCGGCGGCGGCAGCCTGGACGAGATCGGCCGTCAGGCGGCCCTGCGCGCCCTCGAGGCAGCCGGCGGCAACATCTCGTCGGCAGCACGCAACCTCGGCATCAGCCGCAACACCCTGTATCGCAAGCTGGGGCGGATGTAGGCACGGAGGCGCCACAAAAAGGCAAAAGGGCGACCGAAGCCGCCCTTTTGCCTTGCACGCCGCAATGCGTCTGCGCCGCCCCTACAGCAGGGCCTCGATATCGGCAGCGAGCGCTGCGGGCGAGGTGGTGGGAGCGTGGCGGCTGACCGGGCGGCCGGCGCGATCGACGAGGAACTTGGTGAAGTTCCACTTGATGGCCTCCGAGCCGAGCACGCCGGGCAAGGCCGTGGTGAGATGGCGGAACAGCGGGTGCGCCCCGCTGCCGTTTACGTCCACCTTTTCGGTGAGGATGAAATCGACGCCGTAATTGCGCTGGCAGAAGGCGGCGATCTCGGCACTGCTACCCGGCTCCTGGGCGCCGAACTGATTGCACGGGAAGCCGATCACCACCAGCCCGCGAGGGCCGTAGGTTTCGTGGAGCTTCTGCAGGCCGGCGTACTGGGGCGTGAAGCCGCAGTGGCTCGCGGTATTGACGATCAACAGCACCTTGCCGGCAAAATCGGCGAGACGCAGGGGCGCACCGTCCAGCGTGCGCACCTCGAAGGCATGGACACCGTCGGCCGCCGGGCTGTCCACTGCCCTACTCCACTTCCTCGATCCAGGCCTGCTGGATGGCTTCCAGGATGCGTTCGCCGCAGTGCTTGGGGTCGTCGTCGAACTCGGGGAGCGCGATCACCCAGCGCATCAGGTCGACAAAGTTGAGCCTGGTCGGGTCGACGTCCGGGTGGGCGTCGGCCAGCTGGATGGCGATTTCCTGAACCTCTACCCATTTCATCAGTGCTTGCCCTCCCGGGCCATGTTGATGGAGTACTTGGGGATCTCGACGGTCAGCGGCGTGTCGGCCACCACCGCCTGGCACGACAGGCGCGAGTTGGGCTCGAGGCCCCAGGCCTTGTCGAGGAGGTCTTCCTCGAGCTCCTCGGCGGGTTCGAGGCTGTTGAAGCCCTCGCGCACGATCACGTGGCAGGTGGTGCACGCGCAGGACTTCTCGCAGGCGTGCTCGATGTCGATGCCGTTGGCGAGCAGGCTGTCGCAGATGGTCTGGCCGGGTTCGGCCTCGAGCACGGCGCCCTCGGGGCACAGCTCGACATGGGGAAGAATGATCAGTGTGGTCATGGGGTTCGTCCGGGTTCAGATCCGGAGTTCGTCGATCTTGTGGCCGGCCAGCGCGCTGCGGATGCTCTTGTCCATGCGTCGCGAGGCGAACTCGTTGGAGGCGCGGTTGAAGGCCTCGAGCTGCAGCTTGATGGCGCGCACGTCGTTGCCGGCGGCGGCATCGCGCAGGGCGCCGAGGGCGCTGTCGAGCGCCGCACGCTCGGTGTCGTTGAGCAGGTCGCCGTCGGTCACCAGGGCCTTCTCGGTGGCCTCGATGACCCGCGCGGCCTCGACCTGCTGCTCGGCCAGGCCGCGCCGCTCCATGTCGGCCTGGGCGTGCTCGAAGCCGGACTTGAGCATGCCCGCCACTTCGTCGTCGGCCAGCCCGTAGGACGGCTTCACCGCGATGCTCGCCTCGACGCCGGTGGTGAGCTCACGGGCCGACACCGACAGGAGGCCGTCGGCATCCACCTGGAAGGTGACGCGGATGCGCGCCGCGCCGGCAACCATCGGCGGAATGCCGCGGAGCTCGAAGCGGGCCAGCGAACGGCAGTCGGCCACGAGTTCGCGCTCGCCCTGCACCACGTGGAAGGACATGGCGGTCTGGCCGTCCTTGAAGGTGGTGAAATCCTGGGCGCGGGCGGTGGGAATGGTGGAGTTGCGCGGAATGATCTTCTCGGCGAGGCCGCCCATCGTCTCGATGCCGAGGGACAGGGGGATCACGTCGAGGAGCAGCCAGTCTTCGTCGGCGGCACGGTTGCCGGCCAGCACGTTGGCCTGCATCGCGGCGCCGATGGCGACCACGGTGTCGGGGTCGAGGTTGGTGAGGGGCGTCTGGCCGAAGAACTCACCGACGGCCTTCTGGACGTGGGGCATGCGCGTCGCGCCGCCGACCATCACCACGCCCTTGACGTCTTCGGGCGACAGCCCGGCGTCGCGCAGGGCCTTCTTGACCGGGCGGAGGGTTTTCTCGACCAGCGGGCGGGTGATCTCGACGAAGACTTCGCGGGTGACGACGAGGTCGACCTCGTCGCCGCTGTCGAGGCTCAGGCGGATCGGCACGGAATCGTCGAAGCTGAGGTGCTCCTTGACCTCGCGGGCCTTCATCAGGAGGCGGCGGGAGTCGCGGTCGGAGGGCAGCGAGATGCCGGCGTTGTCGAGGATCCAGCAGAACAGGCGGTGGTCGAAGTCGTCGCCGCCGAGGGCCGCGTCGCCGCTCGTCGCGACGACCTCGAAGATGCCCCGCGCCAGGCGCAGCACCGAGATGTCGAAGGTGCCGCCGCCCAGGTCGTAGACGGCATACACGCCCTCGGAGGCATTCTCGAGGCCGTAGGCGATAGCCGCCGCAGTGGGTTCGTTGAGGAGGCGCAGCACGTTGAGGCCGGCGACGCGGGCAGCGTCCTTGGTGGCCTGGCGCTGGGCGTCGTCGAAATAGGCAGGCACGGTGATGACCGCGCCGGTGAGCTCGCCGCCCAGGCTGCGCTCGGCGCGCAGGCGCAGGTCCTTGAGGATCTCGGCGGAGACCTCGACCGGGCTCTTGACGCCCTGCACGGTGCGCAGGCGCACCATGCCGGCGGCGTCGACGAAGTCGTAGGGCATCGTCTCGACGTGGGCGACATCCTTGAGGCCACGGCCCATGAAGCGCTTCACCGACACGATGGTGTTGCGCGGGTCGGTGGCCTGGGTGGCCTGAGCCTTGCGGCCCACGACGATCTGCCCGTCCGGCAGGTAATGCACGACGGAGGGCAGCAGCAGCTTGCCGTCTTCGTCCTGCAGGCACTGGGGCACGCCGTTGCGCACGGTGGCCACCAGGGAATTGGTCGTTCCAAGATCGATGCCGACCGCCAGCCGATGCTGGTGCGGCGCGGTGGACATGCCCGGTTCGGAGATTTGCAGCAGAGCCATCAGGATTCCAGCGCCGTCAAGGCGTCATTGATTTCGTGTTGCAGCTTTTCGAGGAATTTCATGCGGCGCACGCTGTCGGCCGCGCCTTCGAGGTCGCCCGTCTCGTCGAGCTGGCGGGCCAGCTCGGCTTCCAGCGCCCGCGCGCTGTGGCGGAGCCGGCGGGAGAGATCGTCGAGGGCATCCTCGTCGGCCGCGTCGGTGGCTTCGCCCAGGGCCTCGCGCCACTCCATCTGTTCCATCAGGAAGTCGGGCGCCATGGCGGTATTGGTGTCGAAGCCGGGGTCGACGCCGCGCAGCTCGAGCAGGTAATGGCCGCGCGTAAGCGGGCCCTTGAGGGTGCGGAAGGCCTCGTTGGCGTGGGTCGCCCACTGCATCGACAGGCGTTTTTCGGTGTCGGACAGATGGGCGAAGCGGTCGGGATGGACCCTGGCCTGGATGTCGATGTAGGCCTGCTCCAGCTTCTCCATGTCGATGGAGAAAGCCGG
>JAKLLM010000166.1 GCA_023150125.1 Zoogloea sp. | reverse complement strand
GCTGGGCGGCGGCGCCGTCGCCCCCCACTGCTTCAACTGAATCCCCCCAACCCACCTTCAGGAGAGCGGCAATGACGCCCACAGAAGCCAAGCAGTTTCTTGCGGACAACGACGTCAAGTACGTCCTGGCCCAATTCGTCGACATCCACGGCACGGCCAAGACCAAGGCCGTTCCCGCCGCGCATTTCGAGAGCATCCTCACCACCGGCGCCGGCTTTGCGGGCTTCGCGGTGTGGGGCCTCGGGATCGAACCCAACGGGCCCGACTACATGGCCGTCGGCGACCTGGACACCCTCACCCTGGTGCCCTGGCAGCCCGGCTATGCCCGCATCGCCTGCGACGGCCACGTCAAGGGCGAGCCCTGGCCGCTCGACACCCGGGTGGTGCTGAAGAACCAGATCAAGCGCCTCTCGGCCCGTGGCTACACCCTCTTCACCGGGCTCGAGCCGGAGTTCTCGCTGCTCAAGAAGGACGAGGCCGGCAGCATCATCCCCACCGACCCCACCGACACCCTGCCCAAGCCCTGCTACGACTACAAGGGCCTGTCGCGCAACCGCCAGTTTCTCGAAACCCTAACCGACAGCCTGCGGGCCGTGGATGTGGACGTCTATCAGATCGACCACGAGGACGCCAACGGCCAGTTCGAGATCAACTACACCTACGCCGACTGCCTGACCTCCGCCGACCACTACCTGCTGTTCAAGATGGCCGCCTCGGAGATCGCCAACGACCTGGGCATGATCTGCTCCTTCATGCCCAAGCCCTTCGCCAACCGGCCGGGCAACGGCATGCACATCCACATGTCGCTGGGCGACGGCAAGACCAACCTGTTTGCCGACAAGACCGACAGGCACGGCCTGGGCCTCTCGAAGCTGGCCTACCAGTTCCTGGCCGGCATCCTGGCCCACGCCCCGGCGCTGGCCGCCATCTGCGCCCCGACGGTGAACAGCTACAAGCGCCTGGTGGTGGGCCGCTCGCTCACCGGCGCCACCTGGGCCCCGGCCTACATCAGCTACGGCGACAACAACCGCTCGTCGATGGTGCGCATCCCCCACGGCCGGCTCGAGCTGCGCCTGCCCGACGGCGCCTGCAACCCCTACCTGGCCACCGCCGCGGTGATCGCCGCCGGCCTCGACGGCATCGAGCGCGACCTCGACCCGGGCCTCCCGCACAACCAGAACCTCTACGCCCTGAGCCCCGAGGAGCTGAAGGCCGCCGGCATCGAGATCCTGCCCCAGAACCTCCACGAAGCCCTCGCCGCGCTGGAGAAGGACACCGTGCTGTGCAAGGCCCTCGGCCCCGTCGCCGGCGAGTTCCTGCGCCTCAAGAACATGGAGTGGGTGGAGTACATGCGCCACGTGTCGGACTGGGAGATCAAGAACTACCTGGAGTTCTTCTGAGCGCCAGCCCCTGGCGCAACACCGCAACCGAATCAAGGATTGAACGAAGGAGAAACAAGCATGTGTGGAATCGTTGGACTGCTGGTGAAGACACCGGCCCTGCGTGAAAAACTCGGCGAGCTGATGGTGCCGATGCTGATCGGCATGACCGAACGCGGCCCCGACTCGGCCGGCCTGGCGGTGTTCGGCGCGCCCCTGGCCGACAGCCGGCGCAAGATCAGCCTGTATTCCGGCCTCACGGACGACGGCGCCGACTTCAACTGGCTCGGCCTCACCCACGAACTCAAGGCCCACCTGGGCGTCACGGCCAGCATCGAGCCGAAGGGCAACCACGCCATCCTCGGCTTCGACATCGCGCCGACGGTGGTCAAGCGCTGGATCAAGGAGCACCACCCCAAGCTGCACATCCTCTCCACCGGCCGCAGCATCGACCTCTACAAGGACATCGGCACCCCCGCCGAGGTGGCCGCCCGCTACGGCTTTGCCGGCCTCACCGGCTCGCACCTGGTGGGCCACACCCGGATGGCCACCGAATCCGCGGTGACCCCCGACCGCGCCCACCCCTTCACCGCCGGCGAAGACTTCTGCCTGGTGCACAACGGCTCGCTGTCGAACCCCAACGGCATCCGCCGGATGCTCGAACCGCGCGGCATCAGCTTCGAGACCGACAACGACACCGAAGCCGCCTGCCGCTTCCTCGAATGGCGCCTGCGCGAGGGCGACGACCTGGAAACCGCGCTGCAGAAGGGCTTCGAGGAGCTCGACGGCTTCTTCACCTTCCTGATGGGCACGCCCGACAAGCTGGCCCTGATCCGCGACCCCTTCGCCTGCAAGCCGGCGGTGGTGGCCGAGACCGACGACTACGTGGCGATCGCCTCCGAGTTCCGGTCACTGGCCCACCTGCCCGGCATCAAGCACGCCAACGTTTTTGAACCCGCCCCCGAGGAGATGTACGTATGGAACGCCTGACCTTCGACCTGGCCACTCAGCCCCTGCGGGAGCTCAACACCTTCCTGCACACCGGTGCCAAGGAAGGCAAAGTCGGCCACGTGACCGTCCTCAACCCGGACGGCGCCCACAACATCGCGGTCGGCCTCGACTGCCCGATCAACGTGGAGGTGGTCGGCCACGCCGGCTACTACGCGGGCGGGATGAACAAGGCGGCCACCGTGGTCATCACCGGCAGTGCCGGCACCGGTGTCGCCGAGAACATGATGAGCGGCAAGGTGCACGTGCGGGGCTTCGCCAGCAACGGCGCCGGCGCCTCGGCCCACGGCGGCCTCCTGGTGATCGACGGCGACGCCGGCCTGCGCTGCGGCATCTCGCTGAAGGGCGGCAACATCGTCGTCGGCGGCTCGGTGGGCAGCTTCTCGGCCTTCATGGCCCAGGCCGGCCGCATGGTGATCTGCGGCGATGCCGGCGACGCGCTGGGCGACTCGCTCTACGAGGCGGTGCTGTACGTGAAGGGCACGGTCAAGTCCCTCGGCGCCGACGCCCAGTACGAGCCGATGAGCGACGAGGACATCGCCACCGTCGCCAGCCTGCTCGACCAGGCCGGCCTCGACCACGACCCCAAGGCCTTCCGGCGCATCGCCTCCAAGCGCTCGCTCTACCACTGGAACGCCGACGCGAACCAGGAATATTGACCCGGCCCGGCGGGCCCCGCCAGACATGCGGCCCGCCCCCACCCGAATCCGGCAGACGGACCTGGCCGACGAATTTTGAGGAGTTCCACCATGGAAACCAAACCCGTGCATTTCAAGAATCTCTCCCGCGAGGAATCCTACGGCTACGACCGCAAGACCCTCGACTACATCCGCAACGCCGCCGCCCACGGCCTCTACGAGATCCGCGGGATGGGCGCCAAGCGCAAGCTGCCCAACTTCGACGACCTGGTCTTCCTCGGGGCCTCGATGTCGCGCTACCCGCTCGAGGGCTACCGCGAGAAGTGCATCACCAAGACCCTGCTCGGCACCCGCTTCGCCAAGAAGCCGATCGAGCTCGACATCCCGATCACCATCGCCGGCATGAGCTTCGGCGCGCTGTCGGCCAACGTGAAGGAGGCCCTGGGCCTCGCCGCCACCGAGATGGGCACCTCCACCACCACCGGCGACGGCGGCATGACGCCCGAGGAGCGCCGCTCGTCGAAGACGCTGATCTACCAGTGCCTGCCGTCGCGCTACGGCTTCAACCCCGACGACGTGCGCCAGGCCGACGCCATCGAGGTGGTCATCGGCCAGGGCGCCAAACCGGGCGGCGGCGGCATGCTGCTCGGCCAGAAGGTGAACCCCCGCGTCGCCAAGATGCGCACCCTGCCGGAGGGCGTCGATCAGCGCTCGGCCTGCCGCCACCCCGACTGGACCGGCCCGGACGACCTCGCCATCAAGATCCAGGAGCTGCGCGAGATCACCGACTGGGAGAAGCCGATCTACGTGAAGGTCGGCGCCACCCGCACCTTCAACGACGTCAAGCTCGCCGTGCATTCCGGCGCCGACGTGGTGGTGGTCGACGGCATGCAGGGCGGCACCGCGGCCACCCAGACCTGCTTCATCGAGCACGTGGGCATCCCCACCCTCGCCGCCGTGCGCCAGGCCGTCGACGCCCTCGAAGACCTCGACATGAAGGGCAAGGTCCAGCTGATCGTCTCCGGCGGCATCCGCACCGGCGCCGACGTGGCCAAGGCGCTGGCGATGGGCGCCGACGCGGTGGCCATCGGCCAGGGCGTGCTGGTGGCCCTGGGCTGCAACGGCGAGACCTACTTCCAGAACGGCGGCCACCACGACGCCATCGCCGACTACAACGCGCTCGGCACCGCGCCGGGCTTCTGCCACCACTGCCACACCGGCAAGTGCCCGGTGGGCATCACCACCCAGGACGCGATGCTCGAGCAGCGCCTGTCGCCGGCCGTCGGCGCCAAGCACCTCAAGAACTACCTCAAGACCCTCAACATGGAGCTCACCACCATCGCGCGGGCCTGCGGCAAGCAGAACGTGCATCACCTGGAGCCGGAAGACCTGGTCGCCCTCACCATCGAAGCCGCCGCGATGGCCGGCATCCCGCTGGCCGGCACCAACTGGGTCCCGGGCCGGGGCTTCTGAGCCATTCGTCGGGCGATGCCCTTCAGGCCACCCCGACGCAACCCAAGCCATCAATTTCCGGGCGCCCCGACACCGGAGCGCCCGGCTTTTTTCAAGGAGACGGATGCCATGACGGCCCGCATCATCGACGGCAAGGCTTTGTCGAAGCAGCTTCGGGAAGGCTTCAAGGCCCGCGTCGCCACCCTCGTGGAACAGGGCGTCACGCCCGGCCTGGCGGTCATCCTCGTCGGCGACAACCCGGCGTCCCGCGTGTATGTGGGCAACAAGGTGAAGGCCTGCGAGGAGTGCGGCGTGCGCTCCTTCCACCTCGCCCTGCCCGGCGACACGCCCCAGGCCGAGGTGCTCGCCACCATCGCCCGCCTCAACGCCGACCCGGCGGTGCATGGCATCCTGATCCAGCTGCCGCTGCCGCCCCACATCGACGGCCGCAGCGTGCTCGAGGCGATCTCGGTGCACAAGGACGTGGATGGCTTCCACCTCTACAACGTCGGCGGGCTGGTGGTGGGCAATACGATCTTCCCGCCCTGCACGCCCTACGGCGTGCAGCTGCTGCTCGACACCACCGGCACCGAGGTCGCCGGCAAGAACGTGGTCGTCGTGGGCGCCAGCAACATCGTCGGCAAGCCGATGGCCCTGATGCTGCTCCAGCGCGAGGCCACCGTGACGATCTGCCACGCCAGAACCCGCGACCTCTCCCAGCACACCATCCTCGCCGACATCCTCATCGTCGCCGCCGGCAAGCCGGGGCTGATCGTGCCGCAGATGGTCAAAGAGGGCGCCATCGTCATCGACGTGGGCATCAACCGGCTCACGGACGGCCCCAACGCCGGCAAGATCGTCGGTGACGTGGACTTCGACGGCGTGAAGGAGAAAGCCAGCTGGATCACCCCCGTCCCCGGCGGCGTCGGGCCGATGACGGTGACGATGCTCATCGAGAACACCCTCCGATCCGCCGAGCGCGCCCTGCGCCTGCGGGGCTGCGACGACTACCAGGACTGGGAAGCCCCCGTCCTCAAGGGCGCCTGACATGGACCACGACTGCCTCATCCGCCTCGAAGGCCTCTGCCTCGAAGCCTCCATCGGCATCTACCCCCACGAACTCGCCGCCCGCCAGCCCCTCGAGATCGACCTGCAGCTCACCATCGACGGCACCCTCGCCGCCCGCAGCGACGACATCCGCCACACGGTGGACTACGACCAGGTCGTCGACAGCCTCGAAGCGCTCCTCGCCAGCCGGCACTTCCACCTGCTCGAACACCTCAGCCAGGCCATGCTCGACACCCTGGCCGACAGCTTTCCGGTGAAACGGGCCGAGGTGACCGTCGCCAAGCCGCTGGCCGTGCCCAAGGCCCGGCGGGTGTCGGTGACGCGGAAGGCGGAGTGGCGCCGGGAAGCGGTCAAGGCCATCCCGCTGGCCCTCTAGCGCGGCAGGCGCAAAAAAAGCCGCCCGGATCGCTCCGGGCGGCTTTGCGCAGTACAGGCCGCGCTCAGTCGGCCTTGCCGACGGCCAGCGCCTTGACGGCCGCCTCGGTGACTTCGGCGGCCTTGGCGGCATTCGCCTCGGCCAGCTGCTGCACCGAGTGGGTGGCGTTTTCATAGACGCTGGTGGCCGTTTCCATCGCCGACTTGACCGCCGCAAAGGCGGGCTCGGAACCGGCGGGGGCCGACTTGGCAGCGTGCTCCAGCGCGGCGGTGAAGGTCTTGTGCAGCTCGGCGAGCTGGGTTTCGAACAGGCGGGAGATCTCCTGCTGGCCCTCGGCCACGATCTCGTTGACGCTGCGGGCGTAGGCCACGGCGTGCTCGACGATCGGCTGGGTGAGCGCCGACTGCAGCTCGGCCAGCGCCTCGGGGCTGTTCACGGTGGCCAGCGCCTGCGAGCCGCCCGCTCCGCCCTGCAACAGGGCCGACGCGGTGTTGAGGTTCAGCGCAGCCAGGCGCTCGGCCCGGGCCAGGGCGCTGTTGGCGAGGCGCAGCGCAGCCTCGACGGTGACCTTGTTGACGGCGTAGAACTGCTCGGGGTTCTTGAAGCTCATGGGGATGTCCTGGTTGATGTCTGCGGAGGATCGACAGCCGGGCGCCGCCCGGCAACTGGCCTGATTCTAGCCGCCACCGCCAGGACGTCAAATGAATTTTGTGCGACGCAACATTGCCACCGCAATGTCGTTCGGACGCCGAAAAGCAGAAAGCCCGAACATTTTACTGTTCAGGCTTTCTGCTTGTATCTGGTTGCGGGGGCAGGACTTCGGGTTATGAGGCTGATGATTAACCCCGGCTCTATGCGCTCCAGAGCGTTATCCAATCGGCACCAAACGGGGAGGAACAAAAAAACCACTTAAAATCATGACGTTGATTAACATCAACTTTGTTACACATAACACCTAATGACCGGACCACTTTGGCAAACCATGTAACAACATGAAAACGTGTCGGACACCGGCCCCTGCACCGTAGCACATCGCGATGACCTTCGGTGCAACTGCCGGCGAGTGGTCTCAAATAGTCTTAAGGGATAGCTTGCGTATCCAAACGTGTGCCCCCCAGGGCCCTGTCGAAGGTATCAGTCAGCTCCCGCCGATGAACAGCCCTTCAGACCAACAGCAGGACCTCGGCCTTTGCTGACGGTCATGGTCAGCGGATGGAGTGGCAGCAATCACGCGGTCAGCTGCCACCCACAGTACTTGAATACCAAACGACAGATCTCCCTGCATTCGGCCGGCA
>JAKLLM010000165.1 GCA_023150125.1 Zoogloea sp. | reverse complement strand
GTCGAGGTCGGGGTTGGCCGCCAGGGCGTCGGCGACGAGGGCCGACAGCTGCGGGTCGGCGAGCTGCTGCCACCAGCTGGCGAGGCTCTCCGGCGTGGCGGTGGCCTCCGGCGACGGTGCCTGCCAGGCCGCAGGCACCGCGACGGCCGGCGCCCGGTAGTCCGGCCCGACGCTGACGCAGGCCGTGAGCCCGCCCACCAGCAGGAGCGGCAGCAGACGAAGGGAAAGAGGTGATGCCATGTGTGTTGACCGAGGGTGATGACCGAAGACGCTGCGCCGGGGCGCGGGCGGCAGGAGGATCATGCGTCGATTGCCGGTAATCCGGGGTTAGCCCAGTGTAAAGACGGGTAAAGACGGCGCCCGCCGAAGACGCCCGCCCATCCCCCGGCCACCAATGTAAAACGGGCCGCGAGGGCCCGTTTTGATGAAACACATGGCGCGCGGGCTGCCCCGCGGCGGCTCAGACCACCACGGTCTGGGCCTGGCCCTCGGCGCGGGCCTCGATGGTGCCCAGCTTGTACACCGTCTCGCCGGTGGAGCGCAGCTGCTCGGCGGCCATGTCGGCGTCTTCGGCGGCAAGGATCACCACCATGCCGATGCCGCAGTTGAAGACGCGGTACATCTCCTGGGCGTCGACGTTGCCGGCGTGCTGCAGCCACTGGAAGAGGTGGGGCATCTCCCAGGCGTCTTTCTTGAGCACCGCGGTGACGTTGTCGGCCAGCACGCGGGGGACGTTCTCGAGGAGACCGCCGCCGGTGATGTGGGCCATGCCCTTGACGAGGCCGGCACGCTTTTCCATCAGGGCCAGCAGCGACCTCACGTAGATGCGGGTCGGCTCCATGATGACGTCCTTGAGCTTGCGGCCGTGGAAGTCGCCCTCGAGGTTGGGCTTGGCGATCTCGATGACCTTGCGGATCAGCGAGTAGCCGTTGGAGTGGGCGCCGCTGGAGGCGAGGCCGAGCACCACGTCGCCCGGACGGATGGTGGAGCCGTCGATGATCTGCGACTTCTCGACCGCGCCGACCGCGAAACCGGCCAGGTCGTATTCGCCGTCGGGGTACATGCTGGGCATCTCGGCGGTCTCGCCGCCGATCAGCGCGCAGCCGGACAGCTCGCAGCCCTGGGCGATGCCCTGGATCACGGTGGCGGCGGTGTCGACATCCAGCTTGCCGCAGGCGAAGTAGTCGAGGAAGAACAGCGGCTCGGCGCCCTGCACCAGGATGTCGTTGACGCTCATCGCGACGAGGTCCTGGCCGACGGTGTCGTGCTTGTTCAGCTGGAAGGCCAGCTTGAGCTTGGTGCCGACGCCGTCGGTGCCCGACACCAGCACGGGCTCCTTGAATTTCTTCGAGATCTCGAACAGCGCGCCGAAACCGCCGATCCCGCCCATCACCTCGGGGCGCATGGTGCGCTTGGCAAAGGGCTTGATACGGTCGACCAGGGCATCGCCGGCATCGATATCAACACCGGCATCGCGATAGGTAAGGGAGCTCATGGGTTCTGTGATCTCTTCTGAAGCGGCCGGACGCCACCGGAAAACGCTCATCGGGTTGAGCGCCCCGCCGTGACCGGCTACATTAACGGGCCTTGCGCCGCAGATCGTCGGACCATTTCCGCCCGCCGCGCGCAAACAAACCCGAATTTTAGCCGAAATGTCGCCGCCCTGCCCGCCGGGCGCCGACCCGAGGATCGCGTGAAGCAACTCACCCTCGACCTGCGCGCCGACGCGCCGCCCGTACTCGAAAACTTCGTCGCCGCCTCCAACGCCGACCTGCTCGCCGCCCTCTACGAGGCGGTGCCGGTGGCCGAGGTGCCCCAGCACATCTTTCTTTGGGGCGACGCCGGCAGCGGCCGCAGCCACCTGCTGCGCAGCATCGTCACCGCCGCCGCCCAGGCCGGCCGGCCGGCGTGCTACCTGCAGGCCGCCGACGTGGGCGCGACCCTGCCCGAGGCGCCGGGCCTGCTGCTCGCCATCGACGACGTGGAGGCCCTCGGCCCCGACGCCCAGATTGCCCTGTTCCGGGCCTTCAACGGCGCCCGCGCCCAGCGCATGACGCTGATCACCAGCGGCTGCGCCGCCCCGCTCCACCTGCATCTGCGCGAAGACCTGCGCACGCGCATCGGCCAGAGCCTGATCTTCGAGGTGAAGGCGCTCACCGACACCGACCGCGAGGCCATCCTCGCCGCCCAGGCCGCCACCCGCGGCCTGCGCCTCGAGCCCGAGATCGTGCAATACCTGCTGCGCCACGGCCGCCGCGACCTCACCAGCCTGCTGCGCACCCTCGACGCGCTGGACGCCGCGTCGCTGGAGCGCAAGCGCGCCATCACCCTGCCCCTGCTGCGGGAAGTCCTGCAGCGTGACCTCAGCTGCTGAAACGACAAAAATGGATCTCGTCCTCTTCGACCTCGACAACACCCTGCTCGCCGGCGACTCGGATTTCGAGTGGGCCCAGTTTCTGATCGCCAAGGGCGTCCTCGACCGGGAAGTCTTCGAGGCCCGCAACCAGGCCTTCTACGACCAGTACAAGGCCGGCACCCTCGACATCTTCGAGTTCCTCGACTTCCAGCTGAAGCCCCTCGCCCGCCACAGCCGCGCCCAGCTCGACGCCTGGCACCGGGAGTTCCTCGACAGCCGCATCCGGCCGATGATGACGCCCCAGTCGCAGGCGCTGGTGAAGGCGCACCTCGAGTCCGGGGCCATCGTGGCGATCGTCACGGCCACCAACAGCTTCGTCACCGGCCCCATCGCCCGCGCCTTCGGCATCCCGCACCTGGTGGCCACCGTCCCGGCCCAGGAGAACGGCGCCTTCACCGGCAAGCCGCGCGGCACCCCGGCCTTCAAGGCCGGCAAGATCGAGCGGGTCGAAAACTGGCTCGAGAGCCTCGGCCTGTGCTGGGAGAGCTTCGACAAGAGCAGCTTCTACAGCGACTCCCACAACGACCTGCCGCTGATGAAGAAGGTGAACAACCCGGTGGCCGTCGACCCGGACGACACGCTCCGCGCCCACGCCAGCGCCCAGGGCTGGCCGGTGATTTCACTGAGATAGCAGGCAGGGGGCCCAGGCCCCCGCTGCGCTCCGCCCGCTACCTACCCTTCATTCCCGACTGCTCGAGCCAGGCCAGCAGCCTGGCCCAGCCGTCGGCCGCCTCGGCTGCGCGGTAGCTCGGGCGGTAGTCGGCATGGAAGGCGTGGCCGGCCTCCGGGTAGATCACAAACTCGGCCTTATTGCCGGCCCTGGCGAGATCCTCGCGCATGTCCTCCACGTCGGAGACCGGGATCCCCTGGTCCTTTGCGCCGTAAAGGCCCAGCACCGGAGCGGTGATCTTGCCGACCAGATCGAGGGGATGGCTGGGCGTCAGCGCGCTGGCCGTGCCCGCCAGCCGGCCGTACCAGGCGACGCCGGCCTTGAGCTTGGGGTTGTGGGCCGCGTAGAGCCAGGTGATCCGCCCGCCCCAGCAGAAGCCGGTGATCGCCAGCCGGGCGGCATCACCGCCGTTGGCCGCTGCCCAGGCCGCACAGGCGTCGAGATCACCCATCACCTGGGCGTCCGGCACCTTGCTGATGACGGTGTCCAGGATCTCGGCAACGCTGGCGATCTTGCCGGGGTCGCCCTGGCGGCGGAACAGGTCCGGGGCGATCGCCATGTAGCCCGCCCGGGCCAGCCGGCGGCACACGTCGCGGATGTATTCATGGACGCCGAAGATCTCGGAAACCACCAGCACCGTCGGAAAGGGGCCCGCCCCCGCCGGCCGCGCACGGTAGGCCGGCACTTCGACGCCGTCCGCGCCGCGAAAGCTGATGTCGCCGACCACCAGCCCGTCGGCCGGCGTCTGCACCACGCTCTGCCCGATCGCCGGCTGCACGGCCAGCGCAAAGGCTGCCGCCAGGGACGCCCCCACAAAACCACGACGGCTGAAAGGCAACCCGGGGACGAGACTGTCGAATTCTGGATTCCGCTCTTGCATGGCTGGCGCTCCTGCTGGTTGGGAAGAACGCGCAGGATAACCCGAAGGACGCAATAAAAAAGGGCGCCGCCGCGGCACCCCGTCGGACTTTCGCCCAGCCCCCGGCTCAAACCTGCCGATCGACACCGCCCAGCGCTGCGCCAGGCCCGGAGGATCGCCCGAAGGAGCCTGCCGCGCAGCAGTCAGGCGAACGCGCCGAAGCCCGAGCCCCTGCCCGGCCGCTCGAAGAGGCCGCCGCCTTCGACTCGCCCGCTGCGGCCCGTGGTCCGGGCCGCGGGCGCCGCAGCCCTCCGCCCCGCGCAATGGCGGCGGCAGAAGACCTGGAAGAGCGTCACCTGCTTGCCATGCACATGGATCTCGCCGGCGTCGGCCAGCTCCCGGAAGATCCGCGACAGGGTCTCGGGCGTGAAGCCAAGGCGCGCCGCCAGCACGTGCTTGGGGATCTCGAGCTCCAGCACCACGTCCTGCCCCGCGCCCAGCATGGGCCCCGCCAGGCGGCAGAGGTAATCGACCACCTTGGCCGAGCCGGACTGGAAGCAGTCGGCGGCGATCTCCCGCTCGATGGACGACTGCCGCTGGGCGAGCGCCGCCAGCATGCGGCGGGACACGCAGGGGTCCTGCTCGATGGCCCGGAACACACCTTCGCGCCCGATGGAGAGCAGCACCACCGGCGAGACCGTCTCCACCGACGACACGTAGCTGGCGTCGCCAAAGAGCTCCGCGACGCCGAACATCTGGTTGGGAGAGAGGATCTCGATGACCTTCTCACCGCCTTCCGGCGACGAAACGGCCACTTTCAGATGCCCCGACATCACGTGGTAGAGCGCCTTGGGACGCTCCCCGGCGGCATAGACAGGCGCGCCCTTGGGCAGGCTGAGGATCTGCACCGAACGGGCAAGCTCGGTCGTGACGGCCGCAGGCAGGCCGCGGAAGATCGCCACCTCGCCGAGCACCAATGAGAGATCTTCAAGACTCGCTTGCATCACATTTCCTCGCTTAATTCAAGTTGGGAGCGACGGTCTGCCTGCTCCTGAACACGGCCCTCAGTCTAGGGGCCTCGGCCAGTTCAAATTTGACTTACATCAAGCGTGCACGCTTACCCCGAAAGGATAGACTACCTCTTTCGTGATACAAGAAACCATTCAAGAATTAAACATAAGCCAATGTTTTAAATGACTTTTAACATCCAGGCAAAAAAGCACCCCAGCTCACCCGGGACAAGCCGGGGGGTTTTCTCTAACACCATTTTCTCTCCCGCCATGCCCCCTCCGGATCGCCGCCGGAGCCTGGCAGCCTCACAATAGCGCCGGTTCCGACATCCTTCTTTCAGGAGACCCCAGCGTGCCCCATTCCTGCGACAGCCCACCCCTCGCAACCGAACCGCGGCAACGCCCCGGCCGGCCGTCGGTGGTGCTGCGGCTGGGGGTGTGGATCGCCGCCATCGCCAGCCTTGCGATGGTCTCCATCCTCGCCTCGATCACCGTCGCCGAGCTCTCCTCCGGCGAAGCCCGCGCCATCAACCTGGCCGGCTCCCTGCGCATGCAGTCCTACCTGATCGACGCGGTCGTCAGCAGCCGGGACCACGCGGGCAACCTCCAGGCGGTGGAGCAGGCCTTCACCGAGTTCGAGGCTCGCTACCGTGACCCCGAGCTGAAGAGCGCCATCCCCCGCCACGCCGGCGACCCCGTGCGCACGGCCTACGATGACGTCGGCGCGTGGTGGAGCGGGCGCTTCCGGCCTGCGGCAGCGCGGGCCATCAGCTCGCCGCCGAACAGCATCTCCCTGCGGACCGACACCGCCGAGATGGTGACCCGCATCGACCGCCTGGTGGCCCTCGTCGAGCAGGGGCTGGAGGCCAAGCTGCAGTGGCTGCGCCTGGTCCAGGGCATCTCGCTGGTGCTGCTGCTGATCGTCGGCGCCGGCGCCGTCTTTCAGCTCAAGGTGCATGTGATCAAGCCCCTGGCGGATCTACTCGACTCGGCGCACCGCGTCCGCCACGGCGACTTCGGCGTGAGCGTCCCGACGCGGGAGGCCGACGAGCTAGGGCAGCTGGGCGAGGCCTTCAACTTCATGGTCGAGGATCTCTCCCGCAATTACGCCCAGCTCGAACAGCGCGTCCTCGAGAAGACCGAGGAGCTCGCCTGCAGCAACCGCTCGCTCAACCTGCTCTACAGCACCACCCGCCGCCTCTCGGAGCGGGCAGTCACCCACGCCACGCTGGTCCACACCCTGCAGGACGTCGAACAGACCATCGGCATCCGCTCGGGCGCCCTGTGCCTGGGCCGCAGCGACCAGCTCGCGATCCTCGGCGACCAGATCCAGGCCGCGCAGATCGAGCGCCTGTGCTGCAGCGGCTGCCTCGGCTGCGACAGCGACAACGGCCGGCTGCGCACGCTGCCGCAGGTCGATGCATCGTTGCCGCGGGCGGTTGCCGTGCCGCTCTTCGACGGCAGCCGCAGCCACGGCGCAATGCTGCTCGAGCAGGCCGACGGCGCCGAGCTCGCCCCCTGGCAGGTCGAGCTGCTGGAGACCATCGGCCACCACATCGGCACCGCCCTCGCCGCCAGCCGGCGCAACGAGGAGAGCCATCGGCTGGCGCTCCTCGACGAACGCTCGGTGATCGCCCGCGAGCTCCACGACTCCCTGGCCCAGGCGCTCTCCTACCTCAAGATCCAGGTCGCACGCCTCCAGAAGCTGCTCGGCCCGCAGCAGCCCGAGCCGGTGAACGAAGTGGTCGGCGAGCTCCGCGACGGCCTCAGCGAGGCCTACCGCCAACTGCGCGAGCTGCTCACCACCTTCCGCCTGCGCATCGACGGCCGCGGCCTCAACGCCGCCATCGACGACACCGTGCAGGAGTTCCGCCGCCGCAGCGGCCTCGCGATCAGCCTCGACAACCAGCTCGCCGGCCCCGAGCTCGACCCGGGGCGCGAGATCCACGTGCTGCAGATCATCCGCGAAGCGCTATCCAACATCGAACGCCACGCCCGCGCCACGCAGGTGCGGGTCAGCCTCGCCAACGACGGGCCCGAGCACATCCGGGTGCAGGTGGAGGACGACGGCGTCGGCTTCGAGCTGCACTCGCCCCCCGTGCACCGCTACGGCCTGGTCATCATGCGCGACCGGGCCGAGAGCCTTGCCGGCGAGATCCAGATCAGCCCACGCGCCAGCGGCGGCACGCGGGTCGAGCTGCGCTTCCCCACCCTCCCGCCCGCCCAGCCGGCCCGCCTCGAAGGAAAACAATGAACACCCGCGCCCCC
>JAKLLM010000164.1 GCA_023150125.1 Zoogloea sp. | reverse complement strand
GACGGGCAAAGCACGGTGCCAGCGCCGATTCGATCTCGGCCCAGGGCATCCGGGTCGCCAATACCGCCAGCGGGTGACGCAGATCGATCATCGCATCGAGCCGGGCGCGGAAAAAATCCGGGGTCGTCATCGCAAACCTTCGCTCCAAATCTTCCAGAAAGTAAATGCGATTGCACTGGAAACTGGAGGATTCGGCAAGGCCTCAGGGGCGCTCAGCCCGCACTGGGAAAGGGGTGGGCGGATTGTTCAGGGCCGACGAAGTGGTTCATCGAACGCCTCAACGACCTCGCGACGGAGCGGATGGTCCGTGCGAAAAGGCAATACGTTAAAGCATGCTATGGCGACAATCCCGATTTTGACAAGGCTAGGACCACGGAAAACGTCGTCAGCCGATTTGCGTTTGCTGAAAGAAGAATAGACTCGAAGCGTAAGAAGAGTGAAGAGAAAATTCTCAGTGAAACATCTGCTTCGATTGGCGAGGCTCTCAAAATAATGCGCCCCCCCAATCAATATCCAAAGAAGGAGCTCTTGTTTTGCGACCCAAATTTTGAAACTCGTTACTTGATTCCTTTGGTCAGCAAGATCTTTCATTTTGAAATGCTGACAACGAGTCTGTCTGCCCCGTATAAATCCATCGATTTATATGATCATATTCAACTCGAGTCTCACAAAAGTGGCGGCTACGAGTTCAAGCCGAAGAAAGACAACGAGGCTCTTCAGAAATGGCTGAACGCGGCTTCCGAGGGTGTCAAGTCCCTCCCCTACGCCTACGCCGCCACCCCGAAGGAGCAGGTGCAGCGTATTTCCCAGAGCGGTTCGCGACGCGACGCGATGGAGCTGATGCTTGCCCTGCAGGCGGTCAGCGGTGCCGGGAGCGCGTCCGGGGCGATCTCGATGATGCAGGCCAACGAGGTGATCTCCTCGGCGCTGCACCGGCAGCCGCTGGTCGTGGGCTACAGCCGGAGCCCCACAAGCCAGGCAGACGAGCACCGCCGTGTGGGCTGGGTGCTGGGGCCGCGTTTCAAGGTGGAACAGGATGACCGCGGGCGCCCGCAGTTCGGCTTCCGCCACCGGATCGTGCAGAACACCCTGAACGCCGAAGTCGCCGTACCGCAGCTCGCTTCCGGCCTGGAGGTGCTGATGTGCGGCGGCTGGCGCAACGAGCGCGAAGCCGCCACAACGGCGGGCGGAGCAGGCGAATGCCCAGCCGGGATGACGGTGATCGGGCGCGAGACGGTGTTCCTGCCGCAAAACCCGGAGGCGCTGGCCGAGACCTTCGACCCGGACGCCCGCCGCCCCTACCCCGAGCTTTACGCGCGCCGTCTCGTTCCGCAGGGCATCCCTGCCGATCTGCCGAAAGAAGGCGCGGGCGCGGCAGGGGCCGCCAAGCGGTCGGTCCTGATGCTCCAGGGCGCCAACCTGTGGCGCAACCCGCAAGTCTTCGTCGGCAGCATCAAGGCCAGCGAGGTGCTGGTGCTGTCGGACATGCGGGGCATCCAGGCCACTTTCGGCGTGCCGCCCGAGACCCTGGCCGATTGCAAGTCAGACAGCAGTGTTACGGTGGTGACCTCGACGGGCAGCATCGACTTCGGCCCGGTTGGCGCGTGTGCCAATGATGAAGCGAAGTCAGCCAAACCGGACACGAAGGCTACAAAGGCCGCGAGTCCGAAGGCACAGGTGAAGAAGTAAGCAGGTTATCGCGCGTAGCGCACCCAACACCCCTTGCGAGCGCCAGTATTGAAGAGGATAGATGCTATGTCAGAGCATGATCCTTCCACTCTTGGGAAACATTCGGGAGTGCTGCCACTAAACGATTGCGACCTCGTCATGAAGGGCGGCGTCACGAGTGGCGTGGTCTACCCCAAGTTGATCGCGGAGTTGGCCAGCCGTTACCGCTTTCGCAACATCGGCGGCACATCGGCCGGGGCGATCGCCGCGGCCGCCTGCGCCGCTGCCGAATATGGGCGAAACCACGGCAAGCCGGATGCATTTGCCAAACTGGACGAGTTGCCGGGCGACCTCGGCGCAAGCG
This sequence comes from Zoogloea sp., assembly GCA_023150125.1. Classification (GTDB taxonomy): domain Bacteria; phylum Pseudomonadota; class Gammaproteobacteria; order Burkholderiales; family Rhodocyclaceae; genus Zoogloea. The sequence continues at coordinate 5,224 of JAKLLM010000164.1, read as the reverse complement.
CCGGGAAGAAGGGGCGTTCGAAGTTGTTCACACTGTTCCAGCCGGCGGATGCGGTGCGCGCCCAGTTTGCGGTGCTCATGAAGGGGCTCAACGCGAAGCCCGTCGAGGCGGCCTCCCGGATCGTGGGTGGCATCCTGTGCCTGCACCGGGGCCTGGTGGCCGGTGGGCTTGTGGCGGGAAGCCTATTGCTGTGGCCTTGCGTTGCCTGGCTGGCGCCGGGCCTGAGCACCGCGGCGGCCATCGCGGTAGCCTTCGGGGCGCTATTGGGCATGGCGCTGATGCTTGGGCTGGGGCTGGGCCGCGGGGCCACCAGCGTGATGCGGGGAGTCGTCCTGGCGTCGGCATCTCTGGTGTTGCTGACCCTCGGGCTGCACTGGCTGCGCGGCGCGAGCTCGAGCCCTGCCGTGCTCGGCACGGGCTTGGCCTTCTGGGGCCTCGCGCTGCTGATCCTGGCGGCTCTGCTGATCGCCGTCATTGTCCGTTTCGCCGCGAGCCTGCTCAAAGGCATACACCGTAACGGCTACGGGCTCTGCAGCGGCCTCAGCACCGGCAGCTACGGCGAGGAGGGGCTGACCGACTGGCTGACCGGATACCTCAATCAACTGGCCGGGCGGCCCGCAGGCCATCCGCCCTTGAGCTTCGGCGACCTGTGGGGAACGGCCGACCACAACGCACCGCGGGAGATCAATCTAGAGGTGATGACCTCGGCCATAAGCCAGAATATGGTTTACGGAATTCCGTTTCGGAAAGACGCGCCACCTTTTTTTTACGATCCGGACGAGTGGAAGGCCCTGTTTCCACCGGCGGTGATGGACAGCCTTGCCGCCGCGGCGCGCCCGCGAAAGGCTATGGTCACCAACGTCAACGGCAAGGCGCTGTACCGCCTACCACACGGTGCTGCGCTGCCGGTGGTGGTTGCGGTCCGCATGAGCCTGAGCTTTCCGATCTTGCTGTCGGCCGTGCCGCTGTACGCGATAGATTGGAGCCTCAAGGCAAACAAGGCCAACCGTCGCTCTCCGGTCGCCACGCGCATCTGGTTCTCGGATGGCGGCATCGGCAGCAACATGCCGCTGCACATGTTCGACGCCCCTCTGCCCGGGCATCCGACCTTTGCCGTCAATCTGAAAGCGGAGCACCCGGACCACCCGATTGTGAAACCGGAGCGCGCCGACGACGACGCCGGCCGGGTATATCTGGCAGACAAGCCCGAGAAAGGGCGACAGCGTTACTGGCCCGAGCCCAAGGACGACACGCCCCTGGGCGGCCTGGCCGGATTTCTGCTGAGCATCGTCGGCACAATGCAGAACTGGCGCGACGAGATACTTTTCCCGTATCCCGGCTTTCGCGACCGCATCGTGCAGATCAGCCAGCGTCCTGACGAAGGCGGCCTGAACCTCAATATGCCGAAGGCCAGCATCGGTACCCTGAGCAATGCCGGAAAAATGGCGGCCGAGCGATTGATCGATCGATTTCACCCCAATGGATGCGAGAGTGGCGCAGGATGGCGCACGCATCAGCGGGTCCGGCTTGCGACCCTGCTGGGAACCTTGCATTCGCCGACAAGCGAACTTCATCCTCTGATGACAGGCGTGGCGTGGGAGGATTATCTGAAGGAGATCAAGGGCTATGGCGTCGGCGAGCGGGCGTTTGCGGAGCAGTTTCTTGGCGAATTCAAGACGCTCTGCGCGCTTGGCGCAGGGACTTCCTACTCGCTCAAAAAGGGAGCGTACAAGCCGCTGGCCAGGATTCGCATCACACCCGTCATTTGAACTCACCTGTCGCCGTCGGTCGCTTCACTTGGCTCAGGATGGTCGACGCCTGCTCCGGGTCTCTTTGCAGCGAGAGCCGATGCTTGCTGCGGGCCAAGGGCACTGCGCACACAGCCCGTGCCGGCGCCCGACGAAAGCCTTCGTTCTACCGCCCGGACACCGGCCCGGGCAGGGCTGGGCCGGTGAGGCCGGGGCCCGGGGGTGGGCCGGAGGCGTCGATGGCGGCCGGCACCGGGGGCTGGAGGGGTAACTCGCCGATGGGGGTGACGAGGACCGGCTCTGCCGGGGCTTCCCCCGGGGCGGCCGGCGTGGCGCCGGGGACGAGGGTGATCAGCGTGCCGTCACTCTGGCGGCGCAACACGACGTGGTCGGGCCGCACCTGCTCGACGCGGAACTCGCTGCTGTAGAGGCTCCCTTCCGGCACCAGCTGGGGGGCCTTGCCCGCTTCGGCGAGCACCGCGACGGCCGCCGTGCCGGAGCCGGCGATCACGCCCTGCAGCGCGGGGGCGGGGGCCGCCGGCGCGGAAGGGGGCGTGGCCTGGGCTGGAGCCGACATCGCCTGGAGTGCGGGCCGGGGCGCGGGCTCGTCGCGGGGCGAACACGCGACCAGGCAGCCGGCGACGATGATCACGATGGGCAGGAGGCGCGGGGAACCGAGGCCGTTCATGGGCTTGTCCATTGAAGAACCGGGCGCGGCGAAGCGCTTGCCGGTGGTTGGAAAAACCGCACGGTAGCACCCACATGGCGCCCCCTTGCACCAGCGTCGCGCCCTTCGGAGCGCATGACACAAAATGGGACAACGGCGCGTGATCTGCGTCACGAAGCCCGGCTCCGACGGCCACCACAATTGGGGCTCGGCACACGCCCGTGCGCCCCGACTGCCCCAAACCGCCCCCGAGCCGACCATGCCCCGACAGCCTGCCCCCCTGCCCCGCTCCGCCCGCCGCATCGCCCTGCTCTCCCTCGCTGCGCTGTCCCTGCCCGCCGCCGCACAGGCCGGGGAGCACGATCACCATCACCACCATCATCACCACCCCGTGGCGGCGCCGTCGAGCGCGACGATCAGCCGCAGCGAAGCGAAGCTGGCCACGCCCAAGGTGGTACTCAAAACCCAGGACGGCAAGGCTGTATCGCTGCCGGAACTCATCGACGACGGCCGCCCGGTGCTGCTCAACTTCATCTACACCACCTGCACCGCCATCTGCCCGCCGATGACGCGGATCTTCGCCGAGGTGCAGGACAAGCTCGGTGCCGAGCGGGCACGGGTGCGCATCGTGTCGGTGTCCATCGACCCGGAAGAAGACACGCCCAGGCGCCTGCGTGACTACGCCCGCCAGTTCGGCGCCGCCGAGCCCTGGGTCTTCCTGACCGGCAGCAGCGCCGCCAGCGAGACGGTGCAGAAGGCCTTCAACGCCTATCGCCCGGACAAGATGGGCCACACGCCGGTCACCTTCCTGCGCCGCGCACCCGGCCAGCCCTGGGTGCGCCTCGACGGGCTGGCCCAGGCGCCGCAGATCCTCGCCGAGCTGCGCCCGATGCTCGCCCCTTGAAAGCGCCGCTGCTTGCCCTGCTGGGCGCGCTCCTCGGCGCCGGCCCCGCGGCGGCCGACGAGGCACTGGTGGACGAAGGCCGCAGGCTCTACCGGGACGGCCTGCGCGCCGACGGCTCGCCCCTCGAGGGCCGGCGCCACGCCGGGCCGCCCCTGCGCGGGCGCGACATCGCCTGCGTGCAGTGCCACCGCCCGAGCGGCCTCGGGACCGTCGAGGGCGTGGCAATCGCTCCCGCCATCACCGGACGCCACCTCTTCAACCCCGGCCAGCCGCGTGCCGGCCGGCGGCCGCGGCAAGCCCCCGGCATGACCCTGCACGACCACGGCTTTCGCACCCGCCCGGCCTACGACCTGCCGGCCCTGGCCCGGGCGATGACCGACGGCATCGGCCCCGGCGGTCAGGCCCTCGACCCGCTGATGCCCCGTTACGCCCTGACGGAACGGGAGGTCGAAGCCCTCGCCGCCTACCTGGGCAGTCTCGGCACCCGCCCGGCGCCGGGCGTGACCGAGGACGTGATCCACCTGGCCACCGTGCTGGCCCCGGACGCACCGCCCGGGCGCCGACAAGCCATGCTGGACGTGTTGCAGCACTGCATCGTCGAGCACAGCCCGCGCCCTGGCACGGGGCGGCGCCCGTGGCGGCTGCACACCTGGACGCTGCACGGCCCGCCCTCCACGTGGCCGGCCCAGCTCACCCGGCATCAGCACGCCCAGCCGGTGTTCGCGCTGGTCGGCGGCATCGGACGCGAATGGGCGCCGGTGCATCACTTCTGCGAGGCCGAGGGCCTCCCCTGCCTCTTCCCGAACACCGACGCCCCCGGGCCGGCGCCCCGCCACGCCATCTATCTCTCACCCGGCGTGGCGGTGGAGGGGCGCGTGATGGCGCGCTACCTGGAAGGGCAGCCCAGCCCCGCACGCCGGCTGGTGCAGGTTTTTGCCGCGGACGACATCGGCCGCCACGGCGCCGCGGCGCTGGCCGCCGAGCTGCCCGCCGCCGAGCGGCTCGATCTCTCGCCCGGCACGCCCCTGCCCCCGCTGGCCGAGGGCGACGCGCTGGCCCTGTGGCTGCCCCACGGCATGCTTCGGGACGTCCTGGCCACGCTCCCTGCCCTGCCGCCCGACGTGCCGGTGCTGGTGTCGGCCACCCTCGGTGAACTCGAGCGGCGCGACGAGACCGGCATCGGCGCCACCGCCATCAGCCAGCTGCGGGTGATCCACCCCTTCGACGCACCAGGCCGACGGCTGGCGCGGATGGTCTTCAACCTCGGGGGCTGGATGAGCGGCCGCGGGCTCAAGCTCGCCCGCGACACCGAGCGCCTGCAGGGCGACACCTGGTCGGCCTGCGCGGTCACCGCCCGCGCCCTTTACACCCTGGACGCCAGCCCCTCGCGGGAAGCCCTGCTGGAACGGGTCGAGGACGCCTACGCCGGCGCCACCACCACCGCCTACCCGCGCTTCACCCTTGGCCCCGGCCAGCGCCACGGCTCCAGGGGCGCCTACGTGATGCGCATCGGCGCGGACGACCAGCTGGAGGTGGAGGGGAAGTGGGTGGTGCCGTAGGGGGGAGCGCTCGGCTGGGCTGTTAGGGTATCGCTGATGGAGACCAACGGATTTCCGTTATTTAGCCTTGCATTGGCCGGGCCGCGCCCCGGAAGGGGCTTTCAACACACACCGAGCCTTTACTGACGTGTCTTGTGTCATCGACGAGTTCGTTCGCACTTCGCGTTCGTGCAAAGTGGCTGCGATCGTTGCGATGCCCGACCCTGGGATGTCGGATTACGCTGCGCTAATCCGACCTACGCTGCTATTTCCGCTTTTCGCCTTTTCATCGATCACCCATGCCCGCCCCGCAACGCTCGGTGATTCCGAAAAGCCCCTTCTGAGCCGCTGAGCAGCGCAGCAGCGG
>JAKLLM010000163.1 GCA_023150125.1 Zoogloea sp. | reverse complement strand
GTGTCGGCGGGGGCGGGCGCCGCGGGGCCGGCGCCTTCCGGGGCGTGGCTGGCGGCGGGGGCGTGGCGCCGGTGGCTGCGGATGACATCGTCGAGCACGTCGAGCGCCGGCCCGAAGGCCGGGGCCGCCTCGCCCAGGTGGGCGTCGAGGGTGGCCTGCAGGCTGCCGAGGGCGGATTTGAGGCGCTCCGCGTCGCCCAGGCCGGCGCTGAAATGCTGCGCCGGGGTGTCGTGAAGGGCGGCGTCGAAGCCTTCCAGGGTGAGCCGGGGGCTGTCGCCGGCGGCGCCGGGGTTGCGCGCGTGGGCCCGGGCGCCCTCCAGGTCGGCGAGGGAATACCGCCCTTTGGGCGAGGCGGTGAGCGGGATGTCGCGCAGCAGGCGGGTGGTCTGGGCAAGCAGCCAGTCGAGGGCGCCGATGCGCTGTTCGAGCTCGCCGTCCTCGGGCTGGGGGTGGATGTCGGCCCAGAAGGCCTCGCACAGGGCTGCGGTGAGGGCGTGGCCGTCGGCCAGGCCGGCCAGCCCGCGGCTATGCCCGAGGGCCTCGGTGAGCCAGCCGGCGACCCGCAGGTCCTTGGTCTGGCTGGCCAGCAGGGCTTCGCACTGCGTGACGACGCCCCGCCAGTCGGCTTCCTTGATGTCGGTCACCCACTCGCCCTGGGCGAGGGTCGGGTCGTCGAAGCGGCGGGCCTCGAGGATCTGGTCGAAGGCAGCGGAGAAGCTCAGGTCGTCGCCGCAGGGCGCGTCGGGGAAGGGCAGTGCCTGGAGCAGGACGGCGTGGTCCATGGTGTTCGCCTGTAATGTCGAATGCCTAGTTTAATGGCATTTGAGGCGAGGGGCGTGGGCCGTTTTCCGCTAAATCTGCAGACACCGGCCGCGGCCGAAGGCCTGGTGCGGCGGGCGATCGTTCTCCGCAGGCCCGCGACATGCCTTTGCAGGCGTGCAACCCTTTTCGTCAGGCTGCGAACCATCGATTGCAGCGGGCGCATCGATGATTGCACGCCTGCAATGAATGATCGCAGCGCTGCAATGAAGGGTTGCAGGCGTGCAACCAACGATCGCAGGCGTGCAACCCTTCTCATCATAGTAAAAACCCTTGATTGCAGCCGTGCAACCAAGGGTTTTTACTATGGAATAAGCCTCGACACGCCTGCAAAGGATGGTTGCATGGCTGCCGACGATGATGCGTGCCTTCCGATCGTCGTTGCGCCGGGGTGAAGAGGCTTCGGGCGGGCTCCGCAGGGGCTTTGCGCCGCCGCGATCGATCAGCCCGCGCGGGCCGGCAGGCTGTCGAGCCAGCTGCCCAGCGCCGCGGTCGATGGTCACCGACCGCGCCTTCCAGGGCAGGGCGGTGAAGAACAGCATCGAGGCGGGGAAGACCGCGTCGTGGCTGCCGCCCATCACGAAGGCCGGCAGGCTCGAGGTGCGGGTGGCGGGGGCGAAGGGCAGGGTGACCATCTCGGCGACGGCCTGGTCGGATTCGTTGCCGATCATCGGCATGAACTGCAGGGTGTCCTCGGGGCGCACGTCGGGCGAGAAATACACGCTGGCCATCACCTTGAGGGTGTTGGCGGTGGGCTTGCCGGCGAGCACGTTGGGGAGCTCGGCGAAGAAGTCGGGCTGCTGCAGCGCCAGCCGGCTGGCCGAGCCGCCGGTGCCGGTGGGGGGCACCGGCGACAGCAGGGCCACGCCGGCGGCGGCGTCGGGGTGGGAAGACAGGTAATTGCGGAGCACCAGGGTGCCCATCGAGTGGCCGATCAGCACCGGCCTGGCCGGCAGCTCGGCCACCGCGTGGGCGACGTCGCGGGCGTAGTCCTTGATGCCGAAATCGTGCAGCCGCTCGTGGCCGCCGCTGGCGCCGTGGCCGGAGAGGTCGAGGGCGTGGCAGTCGTAGCCCTTCTGCTGGAAGTAGGGGATGAAGTTGTGCTCCCAGCAGCGGGCGTTGGTGTAGCCGCCATGCACGAAGAGCAGCGGCGGGCGCTGGCTTGGGCGTTTGGCGGGGTGGTGGTGGATCTTGAGCGGGTGGGCAGACATGGCAGAGGGGCGCGGGGCCGTCGGACGAGGGAGGATTGAAGGCAGCGGCTTGGGCAGTGCGCCGGCCGTCGAGTTCCTGGCCGACCTTACCTGCCCGGGCGCCGAAGGGGAAGCTGCGGCGCCCCCGCCGCGGAGAGGCCCGGCCTAGTAGCCCAGCGCCCGGCCGATGAAGTTGCGCGGCACGCGGGTCTTGGGCACCTTCATGTCGAACCAGCTGCGCACGTCCTGGTCGAGCCCGATGCCGTGCATGTAGTTGTAGAGCGCTTTGTTGAGGGCCACGCCGAGGGCGTCGTGGTCGACGCCGGTGGGGTCGATGAAGCCGACGTCGTTCTTGGCGAAGCTGATCGGCGGCAGCGGCTTGAGGCGCACGCCGAAATCCTCGGGCTTCTGGCCGACCGGCGAGTGCACGGTGCACACGAAGCGGTGGAAGAAGCCCGACTGGATGCAGCCGGCGTCGAAGAGCTGGCGCACGTATTCGAGGGCGTCCACGGTGTCCTGCACGGTTTGCGTGGGGAAGCCGTACATCAGGTAGGCATGCACCAGGATGCCGGCGTCCGAGAAGCCCTTGGTGACGCGGGCCACCTGGTCCACCGAGACGCCCTTCTGCATCAGCTTGAGCAGGCGGTCGGAGGCCACCTCGAGGCCGCCGGAGATGGCGATGCAGCCGCTGTCGGCGAGCTGGCGGCACAGCTCGGGGGTGAAGGACTTCTCGAAGCGGATATTGCCCCACCACGATATCGTGCGGCCGCGCCGGGCGAGCTCGTCGGCCAGCGCCTTGAGCATCTTGGGCGGGGCGGCCTCGTCGACGAAGTGGAAGCCGGTCTGGCCGGTCTCGGCCACCACCGCCTCGATGCGGTCGACCAGCAGCTCGGCGCTGGCGGTGTCGTAGCGGCCGATGTAGTCGAGGCTCACGTCGCAGAAGCTGCACTTCTTCCAGTAGCAGCCGTGGGCCACGGTGAGCTTGTTCCAGCGCCCGTCGGACCACAGCCGGTGCATCGGGTTGAGCATGTCGAGGATCGACAGGTAGCCGTCGAGCGGCAGGCCGTCCCAGGTGGGCGTGCCGACCTCGGCGAAGGGGATGTCGGGCTCGGCGAGGTTGATGTAGCGCACCGCCCCCTCTTCGCGCAGGTAGGTGCGCACCAGCCGCGACTTGCCGCGCTTGCCGGCGAGGTGTTCGAGCAGCGCCAAGAGCGGGCGCTCGCCGTCATCCAGCGTGATGAAGTCGAAGTGGTCGAAGACGCGGGGCTCGGTGAGCTCGCGCAGCTCGGTGTTCACGAAGCCGCCGCCCAGCACCGTGACGATGGCCGGGTTGGCTGCCTTGATGGTCTGGGCGATGCGGAAGGCGGCATACACCGAGCCGGGGAAGGGCACCGACAGCAGCACCACCTGGGGCTGGTGGCGGGCGAGGGCGTCCAGCGTGAGGCGTTGCAGCGTCTCGTCGACGAGCGTGGGCGGCGTGGCCAGCGCCCGGGCCAGGGGCTCGAAGCTGGGCTGGGCCATCGCCAGGGATTCGGCGTAGCGGACGAACTCGAAGCGTTCGTCGGCGGCCTCGCGCAGCACGTCGGCGAGGTCGTTGAGGTAGAGGGTGGCCAGGTGGCGCGCCTTGTCCTGCACGCCCAGCGCGCCGAAGGCCCAGGCCAGCGGGTCGCCGCCCTCGGGGTCGTAATACACGTCGAGCGAGGCGAAGCGCGGCCCCTCGGGCAGCAGCATGCGGCTGGCGATGCGGTGGGCGAGGGTCGGGTCGCGGCCCTGCAGGAAGGCCAGCGTCGGGGTGACGGTGGCGCGGTAGCGCTCGAACTCGGTGTCGAACTGCTTGAGGGTGGCCGAGCGCTTCTTGGCCGGCATCGCGCGCACCCGTTCGCGCAGGGCGTCGAGCCCGGCCGGCGAGAAGAGCTCCAGCACCAGCTTGAGGGCCAGGTCGTCCTGGCGGGCGTCCACGCCGCGCGAGCGCAGGAAGCCGGTGAGGTAGGCGGTGGAGGGGTAGGGCGTGTTGAGCTGCGTCATCGGCGGGATGAGCGACAGCACACGGGGCGCGGTGATCGGGGCGGTGAGGGGGGCAGTCATGGCGGCGGGCCGACGGCGGGCGGGGCGCCAATGATAGCGGATCGCCGCGGCGGGGTTTTCCGGGCTTCGAAGAAAGACCGTAGACATATTCAGGCGCGCTTTCCTGGCCTACACTCCCAAGTGTCGGGGTGGCCTGCGCAGGGCGCCCGCCGTTTCGATTCCGCCGGAGGCTGCCATGCACGACGATTACGATTTCACCGCCACCTTCGACTTCAGCGACAGCGACTGGAAGGCCATCGACCAGGCCCTGGCCTTGCTCGAAGAGAAGTTTGCGATGCTCGACGACATAGATGGGGAAGCGGACGAGGGCGACTTTCCCTTCGACGCGGCCGCCGAGGCCTACACCCGCAAGGCTATCGGCGAGTTGCGCAAGGAATGGGTACATTTTGTCGACGACTCCTGGACCGACCTCGACGAGATCCGCGGCCACCTGCTCAGCATCGACCAGTTGCGCCCGCGCCTGCGCCGCCTGCGCGAGCTGTGCCGCCGAGGCCAGGCCAACGTGCACGTCATCGGCAGCGAAGCCTACGATGCCTGCATGCTCGGTGAGTTCAAGCTGGAGCGGATCGGTAGGAGTGGCCCGCTCAAGCGTATCCACGAGATGAGCACCGAAATGCGCAAGCCCCACGTCAAGGCCCTGCTGCGCGATGTCGAAGACACCTCGCTGGTGGACCACGAAAGGGATGAGCCCGGCAGCTGAAGCCCCCGCCGAATGCCGCCCGGCCCGCCCACTAAGTTTTACCCACCCTCGCCCGGAGCCCCACCATGAAAGACTACCGCGCCACCTTCGATATCAGCGACGCCGACTGGAAAGCCATCGACAAGGCCCTGAGCCTGCTGGAGGACAAGTTCACGGCCCTCCGTGACATCACCGACGAGGATCGGGCCTGGCAGATCCCCTTCTCGACCCGCGCCGAGGCCTTCTGCCGCAAGGCCGTCGACGTGATGGTGAAGGACCGCGACGTGCTCATCGACACCGACGTCGACCTCGACGAGATCCGCGGCGACCTGCTCAGCATCGACGAGCTGCGCCCGCGCATCAGCCGGCTGGAGAGCCTGCTCGAGAAATGCCGCGACAACGAGACCTGGCTCAAGGGCTTCCTGTTTACGGGCTGCATCGACGGCTACGTGGTCTTCGACCTCGCCGGGCGGGCCGGGCCGATGAAGCCGCTGCACGATGCCATGTCGTTCAAGAAGCCCGGCCTCAAGATGCCGCTGGTGGACCGCAGCGGCAAGGGGCCAGCGATAGACCCCGACGCCGACTAGACCGGCGATGCCCGGTGTGCCTGGAGGCGCCTCGAAGGCGGGTGTCGGGGGGCGTCGCCGGCTTGAGGTGCTTCCTGGGTTCAGGCTGACCGCGCCATCGAATCAGCCGGCGCGGGCCCGCTGGCCGCGCCGGTAGGCCAGCCCGGCCATGCAGCTGGCCAGCCCGCAGGCCACCAGCGTGGTACGCACCCCGAAGGCGTGGGCCAGGCTGCCCACCGCAAAGCTGCCCAGCGGCGCGAGGCCCAGGAAGGCCATCGTGAACAGCGCCATCACCCGACCGCGGTAGTCGTTGTCCACCGCGGTCTGGATCAGCGTGTTGCTGCCCGCCACGCACAGCAGCACCGCAAAGCCCAGCACCAGCAGCGCCGGCACGCTCAGCCACAGGCTGGGCGACAGCGCGAACACCGCCAGCGCCACCCCCACCAGCGGCGCCATGCGCCCCACCAGCGCGCCCAGGCCGGCGGTGCCTTCGCGCAGCGCCAGCAGCACCGCCCCGCCCAGCGCGCCACAGCCGGCGGTGCCCATCAGCAGGCCATACAGGCGCGCGTCGCCGCCGAAGATCTCCTTCGCAAAGAGCGGCATCAGCACCGTGTAGGGCGTGGCCAGCAGGCTTAGGCTGGCGATCAGCAGCAGCGAGGCGCGGATGTGGCGGTGCCCGGCGGTGTAGCGGATGCCCTCGCGCAGGGCCTGCAGCGGCGGGGCGGCAGGCCCGCGCCGTGCGGCGGCGGGCAGGCGGATCGCCACGAGGGCCAGCAGCACCGCCAGATACGACGCCGCGTTGAACAGGAAGCACAGCGCCTCGCCGGCCGTCGCCACCACCCAGCCGGCCAGCGCCGGGCCGACGAAGCGGGTCGCGTGCATCATGAAGGAGTTGAGCGCGATGGCGTTGGGCAGGTCACCCTTGTCATTCACCAGCTGCACCACGATGGCCTGCCGCGCCGGCACGTCGAGGGCGTTGATGCAGCCGAGGCCAAAGGCCAGCACGATCAGGTGCGCCGGCGTGGCCATGCCCCGCCACACCAGCCAGGCCAGCAGCAGCGCCTGCACCATCGACAGGGCCTGGGTGAGCATCAGCAGGCGGCGCCGGTCGAAGCGGTCGATCAGCACGCCGCCGAAGGGGCTGAGGACGAGGATGGGGATCTGGCTGGCAAAGCCCACCACCCCCAGCACCAGCGCCGACCCGGTGAGCCGGTAGGCCAGCCACACCATCGCGATCTGCTGCATCCAGGTGCCCGCCAGCGACACCAGCTGGCCGGCGAAGTAGATGCGGTAATTGCGGGAGGCGAGGGCGCGGAGGGCGGGGGGCATGCTAAGGTCGTGACGTTTGAACTCATCAGTCTGCGCAGTTTTTCGCACAGATCTAGTGGAATGATGGGGTTGGCGTCATAGTAGCTAAGTGAATGTGCTTCACGATGTCTCACCCTTTTCAAAGCGCTGCACTATATCGGTATAGACGGCCTCCCCGAATTCCTGGAATTCGAAAAGCATGAACAATGGTTCAGTTATCCGGCGCACATCATCAATGCGTGTTTCCTGCATTCGTCCGAGAGAAAGGACTATCTCAGACTCGGAGGTTGATTCATGGCTCACGCGAGGAAATATAGGGCGATTCCCGCCTGCGCTTGTAAGGGCTCGGCCAGCCAATCCCCTGTGTGAAACCCTGACACTTAGCGTGGCGTCCGGAGGCGCTCCGAGCTTAGTGTAAAAATTCGCCGCAAACATTAATGCTTCCGCTACGCGAATTATGCGCGTATTAAAGAAAAGCAGACTCTCTCCTCTTTTGTCCTCGAAAAGACTTTGTAGCAGATAAAAGTCCCCATTGCGCCTGGCTGCCCAATAGTCATAGCTCTGCTGACCGGAAGGCGATTCCTTGGTGATAGAGATTTCTGCTCTTATTCCGTCGCCGTACGGTCTTGGCTTGTATTCGTCTTGGTTTTCCAGTGTAACGCCGATAGGCCACCCGAACGTATTAATCTGGGACTTTCGCACCGCGTTCAGCAGCTCTAGTTGGGACTTGGATATCTCCTCGTGTAGACCAAATCGAAGCTCCATGCACCCGTTGAGACCAAGCTGAGCGATGCCTTTCTCCGCGACAGCGCGCGCTGCTTCGAACCATTGTTCCTCGAGCAGTTGACCGCCTGCGCGATCGAACCTCGTACCGCCACCAACCGTCTGGCTACCAACCGTAGGGCCAACAACCCACGTTGGCTCTGAAGTCTTCGGCAACGCACCTGAAAACGGGTTGATACCCAGTGGTGGCTTCCTCGCTAAGGGGGCGCCTAGAAGTTCTCGCAGGAGTTCTTCGCGCTTCTCTTTATAGTTGGCATCGTCGCTGAAATCGATATACAGGCGTGGGCCGAGAAAGCGTGGAATGCGCGGTTCGCCGGGGTTGGCTCTCACCAGTGGAATAAACTTTCTTGTATCGATATTTTGGACGACCTCGCCAGTGACAATAAGGCGCTCATATCCTACGCCGCCTGTGCCGGTCTCCGCCTTGTTTACATATGAGTCTGAACAAACGAGAAGTACTCTGTCTGCCTCTAGAATTCCCTTTTGCATAAAGGCGGCGACATCCTGACCTGGCGCCAGATCCCATTGGTCGAGGGTTGCATCGACTCCATGCTCTCGCAGGTCTGTCGCTAGCTTTAAGATCCAGAGCTTATGTAGTCGGCCCTGAACAATCAGGCCGTCCCTTTCCCTGCGGGGGCTAAGCGCCCGTGGGGCCTTGCCGAATCCTCTAGTTTCCAGTGCAATCGCATTTACTTTCTGGAAGATTTGGAGCGCAGGTTTGCGATGACGACCCCGGACTTTTTCCGCGCCCGGCTCGATGCGATGATCGATCTGCGTCACCCGCTGGCCGTGCTGGCGACCCGCATGCCGTGGGCCGAGATCGAATCGGCGCTGGCGCCGTGCTTTGCCCGCAAGGACCGCCAGGGCCGTCCGATCGAAGGCCTGGATCTGTTCGGTCCGACCTTGCAGGTGGCCGGCGCAGGCACGAGCCCGGCAGGGCGGCGGCGCCTGCCGATCCGGCTGATGGTCGGGCTGCTGTACCTCAAGCACGCCTTCGGCGAGAGCGACGAAACCGTCGTGCAACGCTGGGCAGAGAACCCCTACTGGCAGTTCTTTTGCGGCGGTGAGTACTTCGAGACCCGCCTGCCCTGCGACCCGAGCGGCCTGACCCGCTTCCGTCGTGCGCTGGGGGACGCGGGCGTG
>JAKLLM010000162.1 GCA_023150125.1 Zoogloea sp. | reverse complement strand
GGGTGCCGCGCTGCAGCCGGCCGCCGCCAGCCACAGGGCCCAGGCCACGAACAGCAGGCGGGCGATGCCGCCGCGGGGCAGACGCGGGAAGTCGGTGCGCATGGAGATGGGCTCGCGGTTGAGGTATGCCGGCCGGGCATCCGGTTCGGGTTCGGGATGCCCTGGATGATAGCGGTTCGCCCGGCGCGGGAGGCGCTTTGCGGGCCGCCGGCTTGTGCTTCGCCGCATTTTGCGAGACAACCGCGGCTTCGACGCGCGCCTCGGTGGGCGCGTCCCACTGCAACGAGGTGCCGCCATGCCCTGCTGGCTGATGAAATCCGAACCCGACGACGTCTCCATCGACGGCCTGGCCGCGCGCCCCGGCCAGACGGTGCCCTGGTACGGCGTGCGCAACTACCAGGCGCGCAACTTCATGCGCGACGCCATGCGGGTGGGCGACGGGGTGCTGTTCTACCACTCCGGCTGCGCCGAGCCGGGCATCGCCGGCATCGCGCGGGTCGCCAGCGCACCTTATCCGGACGCCACCCAGTTCGACCCGGCGAGCAAGTACTTCGACCCCAAGGCCACGCCCGACAAGCCGCGCTGGCTGCATGTGGACGTGGGCTTCGTGAGGAAGACGCGGCTGGTGGGTTTGCCCGAATTGCGCAGCCACCCGGAACTGGCGAACATGCGCATCCTCGCCCGCGGCAACCGGCTGTCGATCACCCCGGTCGAGCCGGCCGAATGGCGCTTCATCGTCGGGCAACTGCTCGGCGCAACGGATCTTCAGGACTGAACATGAACATCGGTATCGAATGGCTGGCCGCCTACCTGGCGCTCGGCGCCTTCGTGGGCTTTTTTGCCGGGCTGCTCGGCGTGGGAGGCGGGGCGATCATGGTGCCGATGCTCACCACGCTGTTCGCCGCCCAGGGTTTCCCGCGGGAGCACATGGTGCATCTGGCGCTGGGCACCTCGATGGCCGGCATCGTGATCACCTCGATCTCCAGCCTGCGCGCCCACCACGCCCACGGCGCGGTGCGCTGGGACATCGTGCGCGGCATCGCGCCGGGCGTGCTGGCGGGCACCTTCGCCGGCACCTTCGTGGCGTCGCGGGCGCCCACCCAGCCGCTGGCGATCTTCTTTGCCTGCTTCACGGCCTACGTGGCGGTGCAGATGATCCTCAACGTCAAGCCCAAGCCCAGCCGCGAGCTGCCGGGCACCGCCGGGCTCGTCGGCGTGGGCGGGGTGATCGGGGCGATCTCGTCGCTGGTGGCGATCGGCGGCGGCTCGCTGTCGGTGCCCTTCATGACCTGGTGCAACGTCAAGGTGCACAACGCCATCGGCACCTCGGCGGCGATCGGCCTGCCGATTGCCCTGGCCGGGGCGCTGGGCTACCTGATCAACGGCTGGGGCATGGCAGGCCTGCCCGAATGGAGCGTCGGCTATGTGTATCTGCCGGCGCTGGTGCTGCTCAGCCTGCTCTCCAGCCTCACCGCGCCGATCGGTGCCCGGCTCGCCCACAAGCTCCCGGTGGCGACGCTGAAGAAGGTCTTCGCCGGGGTGTTGATTGTGCTGTCGGCGAAGATGCTGCACACGGTGCTGGCGGGCTGACCCCGCTGGCGGGTTTGAGCTGACCACAAAAAGCCCCGGCGAGCCCGGGGCTTTTTGCTTTCAGCGCCCCTTGAACACCGGCGTGCGCTTGGCGAAGAAGGCGTCGAGGCCTTCCTTGTAGTCTTCGGTGGCGAGGAAGTCGAAGGCGGCGCGTTTTTCGTCGGCCGACAGCGGGGCGCCCTTCATCAGGCGGTGCACCCACTGCTTGTGCCAGCGGGCCACCAGCGGCGCGCCCTTGAGGATGCGGGCGGCGGTGGCGAGGGCTTCGCGTTCGACATCCTCGTCGTCCACCACGCGGGTCAGCAGGCCCTTGGCGAGGGCTTCGTGGGCGCCGAGGATGCGGCCCTCCAGCAGAATCTCGAGCAGCACGGCCGGGCCGACGAGCTCGAGCAGGCCGGCCATCTCCCCCGGGTACATCGAGAAGCCCAGCTTGTTGATCGGCGCGCCGAAGCGGCTCGATTCGCCAGCGATGCGGATGTCGCAGCAGCCGGCGATCTCGAGCCCGCCGCCGATGCAGGCCCCCTGGATCATCGCCACGGTGGGTACCGGGCAGGCGCGGATGGCGTCGAGGGCGGCGGCGACGAGTTCTTCGTGGTAATGCAGGGCGTCGTCGACGGTGGCCCGCACGACGAGGAACTCCTCGATGTCGCCGCCGGCTGCAAAGGCCTTGTCACCGGCGCCGCGCAGGATGACGCAGCGCACCTCCGGGTCGGCGTTGAGGGCGCTCATGCGGGCCTGCAGGGCGCGCCACATGTCGGCGTCCACGGCGTTGAGCTTGTCGGGGTTGGAGAGGCTGAGGGTCGCGATGCCCGAGGCCTGGCTGAAGTGGATTTCTCCGGACATGGGGGGCTTCCGTGTGGGGTGAGGGGTGTTGCGCTGCAAAAAAATCCATACGCCGTGGTATGGAGTCTTGTATATGTTATATCATCCGTCTGGGCGTTGTTGCGGCGCGGCTTCGCCCTGCGTAATTTACACATAACAACAAGGCAGTCTGCGGGTCGCCAACCGATAGAGCCAACAGGCAGTTCGCGCCACATCCACTCAGTTCTTAGGGAGGAAACATGTCGAGTACTTCAAACCAGAGTGCGGTCTACGCACGCATCCGCAAGAACCCGCGCTTCAGCGAGCTCGTCTCGAAGCGCCAGGGCTTTGCCACCCTGCTGTCGGTGATCGTGCTGACGATCTTCTACGGCTTCTTCATGGTCGTGGCCTTCAATCCGAACCTGATCGGCCAGCGCCTGTCCGAGGGCTCCTACGTCACGGTCGGGATTGCCGCCGAATTGTTCATGTTCATCTTCTTCTGGGTGCTCACCGCGGTCTACGTGAAGCGTGCCAACGGCGAATTCGACGCCATCACCGAAGAAGTCGTCCGCGATGCCGCGAAAGGGGTGAAGTAATGCTGGCCCGTCTCAATATTGCACTGCTGGGCCTGCTGGCGCCGGCAATGTCCTTCGCCGGTGACGCGATCTCCGCCACCGAGAAGCAGCCCCTCAACCTCCACGCCATCGGGATGTTCGTGCTGTTCGTCTCGATGACCCTGGGCATCACCTACTGGGCGGCTGGCCGCACCAAGTCGGCGTCCGACTTCTACACCGCCGGCGGCGGCATCACCGGCTTCCAGAACGGCCTGGCGATCGCCGGCGACTACATGTCGGCGGCCACCCTGCTCGGTCTCACCGCGCTGGTCTACACCAAGGGCGTCGATGGCTACATCTACATGATCGCCTTCTTCGCCGGCTGGCCCATCATCCTGTTCCTGATGGCCGAGCGCCTGCGCAACCTGGGCAAGTTCACCTTTGCCGACATCACCTCCTACCGGCTCAACCAGGGCAAGGTGCGCACGATGGCGGCGGTGTCCTCGCTCACCGTTGTGTGCTTCTACCTGGTGGCCCAGATGGTCGGTGCCGGCCAGCTGATCAAGCTGCTGTTCGGCCTCGACTACAACATCGCCCTGTTCGTCGTCGGCGCGCTGATGATGGTGTACGTCACCTTCGGTGGCATGGTCGCCACCACCTGGGTGCAGATCATCAAGGCCTGCATGCTGCTGGCCGGTGGCACGCTGGTGGCGGTTCTGGCGATGTCCCAGTTCGGCTTCAGCTTCGAGAAGATGATGGGTCAGGCCGTCTCGCTGCACTCCCTGGGCGAGAAGCTGCTGTTCCCGGGCTCCCTGCTGCCGGATCCGATCACCGCGCTGTCGCTGGGCCTCGGCCTGATGTTCGGTACCGCTGGCCTGCCGCACATCCTGATGCGCTTCTTCACGGTGACCAACGCCAAGGAAGCCCGCAAGTCGGTGCTCTACGCCTCCGGTTTCGTGGCCTACTTCTTCAACGTGATCCTGCTGATGGGCTTCGCGGCCATCATCATCGTCGGCCAGAACCCCGAGTTCTTCGAGGGTGGCAAGATCGGCGGCAAGATCGTCGGTGGCGGCAACATGATTGCGTTCCTGTCGGCCGTGGCCTTCGCGACCATCCTGGCGGTGGTGTCCGGTCTGGCGCTGGCTGGTGCGGCTGCCATCTCCCACGACATCTACGCCCGCGTGATCCGCAAGGGCAAGGCGACCGAGACCGAAGAGCTGCGCGTCTCCCGCTTTGCCTCCGTGGGCCTGGGCCTGGTGGCGATCGTCCTCGGCATCGCTTTCGAGAAGATGAACGTGGCGTTCATGGTGGCCCTGGCCTTCGGTATCGCCGCCTCCGCCAACTTCCCGGTGCTGATCCTCTCCATGTACTGGAAGGGCCTGACCACCCGTGGTGCGATTGCCGGTGGTTATGCCGGCCTGGTGGCGGCGGTGCTGCTGGTGCTGTTCTCCAAGTCCGTGTGGGTCACCGTGCTGGGCAATGCCCAGGCGCTGTTCCCGTACGACCAGCCGGCCCTGTTCTCCATGCCGCTGGCCTTCCTGGTGACCTTCATCGTGTCGAAGCTCGACAACAGCGCCGAGGCCCAGGCCGAGCGCGCGGCTTTCGACGACCAGTACGTCCGTGCCCAGACCGGTTTCGGCGCGGCCGAAGCCAGCTCGCACTAATCTCCGGGGCGCCCGCGAGGGTGCCTGAGGATGCAAAAAACCCCCGCTCGAGCCTGGCTCGACGGGGGTTTTTTATTGGTGAGGGTGGTGGTGCCTGGGGCTGTTCAGGCGGCGCTGTCGCGGCGGGCGGCAACCTTGGCGAGGGCCTGGCGGCCGCTCGAGATGTGTTCGCGCATCAGTTGCTCGCTGCGCACCACGTCGCGGCGGGCGAGGGCGTCGAGGATGGCCCGATGTTCGGCGAGGGATTGCTTGAGGCGCCCGTCGCTGAACAGCGAATGATGGCGCGACAGCTTGATGACCTTGCGCAGGTCGGTGATGGCCTGGGTCAGCCAGCGGTTGTCGGCGATCTGCTGGACTTCGTGGTGGAAGGCCTGGTTGGCCTCGAAGAAGCCGTCGATGTCGTTGGCGCCGGCGGCCCGCTCGAGCTCGTCGTGTACCGAGCGCAGGTGGATGAGGTCGGTCTCGCTGGCCTTGCGGGCGGTGTCGGCGGCGCACTGGCCTTCGAGGAGGGCCATGACGGTGAAGATCTCGTCGAGGTCGCGCTCGGAGATCTCGGTGACGTAGCAGCCGCGCCGGGGCTTGAGCGTGACCAGCCCCTCGGAGGCGAGCACCTTGAGGGCCTCCCGCAGCGGGGTGCGCGAGATGCCGTACTGGGCGGCCAGGGCTTGTTCGTCAACCCAGGTGCCGGGCGGCAGTTCGTGGGCAAAGATGCGCTGGCGCAGGCGTTCCGCGACTTCCTGGTACAGGGCGAGGGGGGCTATCCGGCCGGCGTTCATCGATTGGCGTGACGGGTTTTGTTGATGAAGGGGTTCAGCTATTGCATCCATAATTATGGATAAAGTATTATTTACAGGATTTCAAGTCAAGCTCCTGCGCAGCATCTAAACCCGGATCTGCCCGGCGGCTTTGCCGCCTGGCCGAAAAAACATAGAGGGAGGGAGAATGCCCTGCGCAGGGCACGACAGCCGGCCGTGACCAGGGGTCACGGCCGGTACTGCCGTACTTAAACCGAACTGTCACCGGCCGTCCGGTGGCCCCGTAACCAGAGGGTAGCAAGCCATGGCGAACAACAACGAACCGACCTTCCCCCAACCCGATCTGGCCGCCTGGAACAAGGCGGCTGCCAAGTCGGCGCCTGAAGGCGACGTCGCCAAGCTGAACTGGGTGACGCCGGAGGGCATCAGCGTCAAGCCGCTGTACACCGCGGCCGACCTCGAAGGCCTCAAGTACACCAACACCCTGCCGGGTTTCGAGCCCTTCCTGCGCGGCCCGCAGGCCACCATGTACGCCGCCCGGCCGTGGACCATCCGCCAGTACGCCGGCTTCTCCACCGCCGAAGCCTCCAACGCCTTCTACCGCAAGGCGCTGGCCGCCGGCGGCCAGGGCGTGTCGGTGGCCTTCGACCTGGCCACCCACCGCGGTTACGACTCCGACAACCCCCGCGTGGTCGGTGACGTCGGCAAGGCCGGCGTGGCCATCGACTCCGTCGAGGACATGAAGATCCTGTTCAACGAGATCCCCCTCGACAAGGTGTCGGTCTCGATGACCATGAACGGCGCGGTGCTGCCGATCCTGGCCGGCTACATCGTCGCCGCCGAAGAGCAGGGCGTTTCGCAGGACAAGCTGTCCGGGACCATCCAGAACGACATCCTCAAGGAGTTCATGGTCCGCAACACCTACATCTACCCGCCGACGCCGTCGATGAAGATCATTGCCGACATCTTCCAGTACACGTCGGCCCACATGCCCAAGTTCAACAGCATCTCGATCTCGGGCTATCACATCCAGGAAGCGGGCGCCAACCAGGCCATCGAGCTGGCCTTCACGCTGGCCGACGGCGTCGAGTACGTGCGCACCGGCATCAAGTCGGGCATGGACGTCGACACCTTCGCCGGCCGCCTGTCCTTCTTCTGGGCGGTGGGCATGAACTTCTACCTCGAGATCGCCAAGATGCGCGCCGCGCGCATGCTGTGGTGGCGCCTCATGAAGCAGTTCGAGCCGAAGAGCCAGAAGTCGATGATGCTGCGCACCCACAGCCAGACCTCCGGCTGGTCGCTCACCGAGCAGGACCCGTACAACAACGTCGTGCGCACCACCATCGAGGCGATGGCGGCCGTCTTCGGCGGCACCCAGTCGCTGCACACCAACGCGCTCGACGAAGCCATCGCGCTGCCCACCGAGTTCTCGGCGCGCATCGCCCGCAACACCCAGATCATCATCCAGGAAGAAACCCACATCACCAGCGTCGTCGATCCGTGGGCCGGTTCCTACATGATGGAGAAGCTCACCCAGGACATGGCCGACAAGGCCTGGGCCCTGATCGAGGAGATCGAGGCCATGGGCGGCATGACCAAGGCCGTCGAATCCGGCTGGGCCAAGATGAAGGTCGAGGAGTGCGCCGCCGAGAAGCAGGCCCGCATCGATTCCGGCAAGGACGTCATCGTCGGCGTCAATAAGTACAAGCTGGCCAAGGAAGACCCGATCGACATCCTCGACATCGACAACCACGTGGTCCGCGAAGCCCAGATCGAGCGTCTCGCCCGCATCCGCGCCACTCGCGACCAAGCCGCCGTCGATGCCGCCCTGGCCGCCCTCACCGAGTGCGCCAAGACCGGCGAAGGCAACCTGCTCGACCTCACCGTCAAGGCCGTGCGCCTGCGCGCCACCGTCGGCGAGATCTCCGATGCGCTCGAGGTCGTTTTCGGCCGCTACCGCGCCAACCCGCAGGCCGTCACCGGCATCTACAACGCGGTCGTCGAGGGCAACGAAGACTGGCAGGCCCTGAAGGCCGACATCGAAGCCTTCGTCGCCGAAGAGGGCCGTCGCCCGCGTATCATGATCGCCAAGCTCGGCCAGGATGGCCACGACCGCGGTGCCAAGGTGGTGGCCTCGGCCTTCGCCGACCTCGGCTTCGACATCGACATCGGCCCGCTCTTCCAGACCCCCGAAGAGGCTGCCCGTCACGCGGTCGAGAACGATGTGCACGCGGTGGGCTGCTCCAGCCTCGCCGCCGGCCACAAGACCCTCGTGCCGGCCATCATCAAGGCCCTCAAGGACCAGGGCGCCGACGACATCATCACCTTCGTCGGTGGTGTGATCCCGGCCCAGGACTACGACGCGCTCTACCAGGCCGGAGCCGCCGGCATCTTCGGGCCCGGCACGCCGATCCCGACCGCCGCCCGCGAAGTGCTCAAGCAGATCCGCGCGGCGAGAAAGGCCTGAGAAAGCCGTTCGGGCGGATCGGGCTGGCGCCCGGTCCGCGCCGTTTCCCGCGTGGGCGAAAGGCCTCGGCTCTTTCGCCCACGCGTGTTCGTGATGCAGTCGTGACGCGTTCGCGACGATCTCCCCGCTTTCTCCCCTGAAGACGCCATGTCCTCGATGAACATGTCCGCTGAACCCTTGCTCCGCGACGCGGCCGACCAGGCCCTCGTCGACGGCGTGCTCGCCGAGCAGCGGCGCCCCCTCGCCAAGACGATCACCCTGATCGAATCCCAGCGGCCCGACCACAAGCAGCGTGCCCGCAGCGTGCTCGAAGGCCTGCTGCCCCACACCGGCAAGTCGATGCGGGTGGGCATCTCCGGCGTGCCGGGGGTGGGCAAGTCCACCTTCATCGAGGCGCTGGGGCTGTACCTGATCGAGAAAGGGCACAAGGTGGCGGTGCTCGCCGTCGACCCGTCGTCCAGCGTCACCGGCGGCTCCATCCTCGGCGACAAGACGCGCATGGAGCTGCTCTCCCAGCGCACCGAGGCCTTCATCCGGCCGAGCCCCTCGGCGGGCAGCCTGGGCGGTGTCGCCGAGAAGACCCGCGAGGCCATGCTGGTCTGCGAGGCGGCCGGCTTCGACGTGATCATCATCGAGACGGTCGGCGTCGGCCAGTCCGAGACCGCGGTGGCGGGGATGACCGACATCTTCTGCCTGCTCCAGCTGCCCAACGCCGGCGACGACCTGCAGGCGATCAAGAAGGGGATCATGGAGATCGCCGACCTGATCGTCATCAACAAGGCCGACATCAACCCCCAGGCGGCCAACGTGGCCCGCTCCCAGATCAAGAGCGCGCTGGGCATGCTGCGCCATGCCTCGCCCAACTGGACGCCGCCGGTGCTCATGCTTTCTGCGTTGCAAATGCAGGGGATCGCCGAATTCTGGAATACCATTGAAAATTATCGTTCCACGATGCAGCGGAGCGGTGAGTTCGACGCCCGACGCCGTCACCAGGCGCGGGCATGGATGTGGGAACTGATCGATCAGGGCCTGCGGGCCCGGTTCGCGAGTCATGCCCGGGTGCAGCAGGATCTGCCCGGCTTGCAGGCGGCCGTCGAGGCCGGCCAGACCACCCCTTCGGCCGCAGCGATGCGGCTGCTGGGCTATCTGGGCTAAAGAACAAAATTCGGATTTTTACTGGAGGCTGTAAATGCACGACATCATCCACCAGCTGGAAAAGAAGCGCGAAGCGGCCCGCCTGGGTGGCGGCCAGAAGCGTATCGACAGCCAGCACAAGAAAGGCAAGCTGACGGCCCGCGAGCGTATCGAACTCCTGCTCGATCCCGATTCCTTCGAAGAATGGGACATGTTCAAGGAGCACCGCTGCGTCGACTTCGGCATGGACCAGGCCGAGAAGACCCCGGGTGACGGCGTCGTCGTCGGTTACGGCACCATCAACGGCCGGCTGGTGTTCGTGTTCAGCCAGGACTTCACCGTGTTCGGCGGCTCGCTGTCCGAAACCCACGCCGAGAAGATCTGCAAGGTCATGGACCAGGCGATGAAGGTCGGCGCCCCGGTGATCGGCCTCAACGACTCGGGCGGCGCCCGGATCCAGGAAGGCGTCGCCTCCCTGGGCGGCTACGCCGACGTGTTCCAGCGTAACGTGATGGCCTCCGGCGTGGTGCCGCAGATCTCCATGATCATGGGCCCGTGTGCCGGCGGCGCGGTGTATTCGCCGTCGATGACCGACTTCATCTTCATGGTCAAGGACTCGTCCTACATGTTCGTGACCGGCCCCGAAGTCGTGAAGACCGTGACCCACGAAGACGTCACCGCCGAAGAGCTCGGCGGCGCGGTCACCCACACCACCAAGTCCGGTGTGGCCGACCTGGCCTTCGAGAACGATGTCGAAGCCCTGTCGATGCTGCGCCGCTTCATGAACTTCATCCCGGCCAGCAACAAGGAAATGCCGCCGGTCACGCCGACCAATGACCCGGCCGACCGCTTCGACTATTCCCTCGACACCCTGGTGCCGGACAACGCCAACAAGCCGTATGACATGAAGGAGCTGATCGTCAAGGTTGTCGACGACAGCGACTTCTTCGAGCTGCAGCCCGACTACGCCAAGAACATCATCATCGGCTTCGGCCGCATCGACGGCAGCCCGATCGGCATCGTCGCCAACCAGCCGCTGGTGCTGGCCGGCTGTCTCGACATCAAGTCGGCGATCAAGGCCGCCCGCTTCGTGCGCTTCTGTGACGCCTTCAACATCCCGGTGGTCACCTTCGTCGATGTGCCGGGCTTCATGCCGGGCACCGCCCAGGAATACGGCGGCATCATCAAGCACGGTGCCAAGCTGCTCTACGCCTACGCCGAGTGCACCGTGCCGAAGGTCACCGTGATCACCCGCAAGGCCTACGGTGGCGCCTACGACGTGATGTCCTCCAAGCACCTGCGCGGCGACGTGAACCTCGCCTGGCCGTCGGCCGAAATCGCGGTGATGGGCCCGAAGGGCGCCGTCGAGATCATCTTCCGCGAAGAAAAGAACGACCCGGCCAAGCTGGCCGAGCGCGAAGCCGAGTACAAGGCCAAGTTCGCCAACCCCTTCGTGGCGGGCGCCCGTGGCTTCATCGACGACGTCATCATGCCCCACGCCACCCGCAAGCGCATCGCCCGCTCGCTGGCCATGCTGAAGGACAAGCAGCTCGACAACCCGTGGCGCAAGCACGGCAACATTCCGCTGTGATCGCCGAGGACGCCAAGACATGTTTACCAAGATCCTGATTGCAAACCGCGGCGAGATCGCCTGCCGCGTCATCAAGACCGCCCGCAAGATGGGCATCGCCACGGTCGCCGTGTACTCCGAGGCCGACAAGGACGCCCTGTTCGTGGATCTCGCCGACGAAGCCGTCTGCATCGGCCCGGCCGCGTCCAAGGAATCCTACCTGGTCGCCGACAAGATCATCGCCGCCTGCAAGCAGACCGGCGCGCAGGCGGTCCACCCCGGCTATGGCTTCCTCTCCGAGAACGCCGAGTTCTCCCGCCGCCTGGAAGAAGAAGGCATCAAGTTCATCGGGCCGAAGCATTACTCCATCGCCAAGATGGGGGACAAGATCGAGTCCAAGAAGCTCGCCATCGAAGCCGGCGTCAACACCATCCCCGGCTACAACGACGCCATCGATGGTCCCGATGCCGCCGTCGAGATCGCCAGGAAGATCGGCTATCCGGTGATGATCAAGGCCTCCGCCGGCGGCGGCGGCAAGGGTCTTCGCGTGGCCTACAATGACGCGGAAGCCCACGAAGGCTTCTCGTCCTGCGTCAACGAAGCGCGCAACTCCTTCGGCGACGACCGCGTCTTCATCGAGAAGTACGTGCTCGAGCCGCGCCACATCGAAATCCAGGTGCTGGGCGACTCCCACGGCAACTACGTCTATCTCAACGAGCGCGACTGCTCCATCCAGCGTCGTCACCAGAAGGTCATCTAGGAG
>JAKLLM010000161.1 GCA_023150125.1 Zoogloea sp. | reverse complement strand
GGCGCCGGTGCCGCTGCCGGCCAAGGTGGTGGCGGTGCAGGCCGACGCCCGGCCTGCGGAGGTGCCCCCGGCGGATGCCCGGCCGGCCGAGCGCAAGGCCGACGAGCCGAAGGCCGCCACGGCAGCAGCACCGACGCCGGCTCCCGCGGCCGAGGTTGTGCTGGTGGCCGGCGACACCACCTACCGGGGTGCCTTCGCCTATGCCAGCACCGGCGGTGCGGTGAGCGGCTCCGGGCGGGTCGAGTGGACCAACGGCGAGAGCTACGTGGGCACCCTGGTGGAGGGGCGCAAGCACGGCAAGGGCCGCTTCAACTGGGTCGGCGGCCAGTGGTACGAGGGCGACTGGGCGGACGACCGGGCCACCGGCCACGGCGTCATCCAGTTCGTCGGCGGCAACCGCTACGAGGGCGGGGTGCTCGACGGCGAGCCGTCCGGCCGCGGCACGCTGATCTTCCCGACCGGCGACCGCTACACCGGCGACTTCGCGCGGGGTGTCTTCCACGGCCAGGGCCGCTTTGCCTGGAAGAACGGCAACCGCTACGAAGGCGCCTGGCGGCTCGGCCGCAAGCACGGCCAGGGGCGCCTGACCTGGGCCGGCGGCGACGGCTGGGCGGGTGAGTTCCGCGACGACCAGCAGACGGACAACGGCAAGAGCTTCGACGCGCCGAAGTAGGCCTGTCCGGCTCAGTTGCCGGCGCTGCGCCGCCCGGCCCAGCGCAGCACGCCCTTGCGGGCTTCCTCCGCCACGCCCAGGAGGAGCGCGAAGGGCAGCGCAAACAGCCAGGCATCGGCGGGCAGCGGCGCGGTGCCGAACAGGCGGTTGCCCGGCTCGCTGTAAACAATCGCTAGCAGCAGCCCCGCCTCGGCGGCAAGGCCGGCGAGGAGCAGCGGGTTGCCGCGCAGCGGCAGCCGCCAGGCCGCGGTGCGCGGGTGGCGGCAGACGAACAGGTTGACCATCTGGGCCAGCACGATGGCGGCCAGGCAGGCCGTGGTGGCCTGCCGATACAGCGGGTCGTCTGCTGCCGGCATCTGGCCATGCACCCAGCCGCCCGCCTGCATCACGAACCAGAATGCCGCCAGCGCGCCCAGCGCTTCCAGTGGCCCGAGGAAGAGATAGGCCCGGGCGATCACCGGCCACGACAGCAGGCGCTCGCCCCGCGGGCGCGGCGGGCTGCGCATGGCGTCGGGGTGGGGCGGCTCGGCGCCGAGGGCGAGGGCCGGCAGCATGTCGGTGCCGAGGTCGACGGCGAGGATCTGGATCACCGTCAGCGGCAGCGGGATGCGGCACAGCACGAAGGCCAGGTAGGGCACCAGCTCGGGGATGTTCGAGGTGAGGATGTAGGTGAGGAACTTGCGGATGTTGCCGAACACCGCGCGCCCTTCCTCGATGGCATTGACGATGGTGGCGAAGTGGTCGTCGAGGAGCACGATGTCGGCCGCCTCGCGGGCCACGTCGGTGCCCGACAGCCCCATCGCGATGCCGATGTCGGCAGTCTTGAGGGCGGGGGCGTCGTTCACTCCGTCGCCGGTCACCGCGACGATCTCGCCCTTTTGCTGCAGGGCCTGGACGATGAGCATCTTCTGCTCGGCGGTGACCCGCGCAAAGACGATCTCGGGGGCGTCGAGGGCGAGCTGCAGGGCGGCCGGCGGCATGCCGCGCAGGGCGTCGCCGGTGATGACCTGCGGCGTCGGGCCACGCACGATGCTCACCTCCCGGGCCACCGCCACGGCGGTGCGCGGGTGGTCGCCGGTGACCATGATGACCCGCAGGCCGGCTTCGTGGCAGCGCTCGACGGCCGCGTGAACGTCGGGGCGGGGCGGGTCTTCGAGGCCGATGAGGCCGGCCAGGGCGAGCTCGGATTCGTCGGGCGTGTCGCCCGCCGCGAGGGGGCGCCAGGCCAGGGCCAGCACCCGCAGCCCGCGGTCGGCCATGTCAGCGTGGGCGCGGCGGAAGGCGGCCTGCGTGTCGTCGCCCAGCGGGCGGGCCGTGTCGCCATCCATCCACTGCGTGCACAGCGGCAGTACCGCCTCGGGAGCGCCCTTGCACCACAGCTGGCCGCTGCCGTCGGCGTGGCGGGTGATCACCGACATGCGCCGGCGCTCGGCGTCGAAGGCGATCTCGCCGCGCCGCTCGCCGGGCTCGGGGATCGGCCCGGCGAACTGCCACAGGGCGATCTCCATCGGGTCGCCGGCGGGCTGGCCGGCGGGAAACCGGAGGCTGTGGCAGAAGCGCGCGACGGCCCGCAGGTGGAAGTCGCCGCCCGCCGGCCAGCGCTCGGCGGCGAGGCGGTGGCGCCCGCCGGCGAGGATCTCGCGCACGCTCATGCGGTTCCGGGTGAGGGTGCCGGTCTTGTCGGTGAGGATGGTGGTGGCGCTGCCCAGGGCCTCGACCGCCGGCAGGTGGCGCACCAGTGCGAGGGTGACGGTGGGGAGCAGACCCTCGGGCACGTTGGCGACGATGATGCCGATGGCGAACATGAAGTTGGCCCAGAAGGGCAGGCCGATGGCCTGGCCGATCGCAAAGAAGACCAGCCCCATGCCCAGGGCCAGCAGCGCCACCAGCCGGGAGACGCGGCGGATCTCGGCCTGCAGCGGCGACTCGGTGTCGCCGGCGGTCTGGGTGAGGTGGGCGATGCGGCCGAGTTCGGTGTGCATGCCTGTGGCGTACACGACGGCACTGCACTCGCCGGCGACGACGAGGGCGCCGGCGAGCAGGAGGTTGCGGGCGGTGAGGGGGTCGCCCGCGGCGGCCGGGTCGGCGTCGGCGACCCGCGCCTTGGGGAGCGATTCGCCGGTGAGGGCGGCCAGGTTGATGCGCACGCCCCAGCTTTCGAGGGCCCGGCAGTCGGCGGGCACCTTGTCGCCCTCGGCGAGGCTGACGATGTCGCCGGGGACGAGCCCGGCGGCGTCGATCTCGTCGATCTGCCCGCTGCGCCGCACCTTGACCCGCTGGGGCAGCAGCCGGCGCAGGGCTTCGAGGGCCTTTTCGGCGCGGTAGGCCTGCCAGAACGAGAAGAGCCCGTTGACGACGATCACCCCGATGATCGCGATGCCCAATTCGGCCATGCCCTGGCCCGGCTCGAAGTGCTCGGCGGCGAAGGCCAGGCCGGCGGCGAGCCACAGCACGAGGGCGAAGAAGTGGCTGAATTCGCGCAGCAGGGTCAGCCAGACGGGTTCGCCGGGCAGGGTTTCGACGCGGTTCGGCCCGAAGGCCTGCAGGCGGTGCAGCACTTCATCCGGGGCGAGGCCGGTGGCCTGGCTGCGGAGGGCGGCGAGGGCGGCTTCGGGGGGCTGGCTGGCGATGGACGGGCCGTCGGGTGGCATGGCTGAACCCTGGGCACGGGCGCCTGCCGCGGGGTGGCGGTTCAGGGCCCGGCTGGTGGTTCAATCATAGGCGCACGGCGCCGGTGGTGCAGGGTTCGGCAGCGGGTTCACACCCACTGGCGGCGGCGCTTCATGAGCTTCCAGATGAGCGGGGTGAGGATCAGCTGCATCGCCAGGTCGAGCTTGCCGCCGGGCACCACGATGGTGTTGGCGCGGGACATGAAGCTCTCGTGGATCATCCGCAGCAGGTAGGGGAAGTCGACCCCCCGCGGGTTGCGGAAGCGGATGATGACCTTGGACTCGTCGGCGGTGGGGATGTCGCGGGCCACGAAGGGGTTGGAGGTGTCCACCATCGGCACGCGCTGGAAGTTGATGTCGGTGCGCGAGAACTGCGGGACGATGTAATGCACGTAGTCGTGCATGCGGCGCAGGATGGTCTCTTGGACGGCCTCGAGGGAGTAGCCGCGGGTGCGGGTGTCGCGGTGGATCTTCTGGATCCATTCGAGGTTGGTGGTGGGCGCCACGCCGATCAGCACGTCGGCGTGCTGGCAGGTGTTGACGGTGTCGGTGATCACCGCGCCGTGGAGGCCTTCGTAGAAGAGGCAGTCGGTGTCGGGCGGGATGTCTTCCCAGGGCGTGAAGCTGCCCACCTTGAGGCCGCGCCGGGCGGCTTCCTCGGCGCCGTGCAGGTAGAAGCGGCGCTTGCCGGTGCCTGACTCGCCGTAGGTACGGAAGAGGTTTTCGAGGTCTTCGAAGAGGTTGGCCTCG
Organism: Zoogloea sp.; assembly: GCA_023150125.1. Lineage (GTDB taxonomy): Bacteria > Pseudomonadota > Gammaproteobacteria > Burkholderiales > Rhodocyclaceae > Zoogloea. The sequence goes on along the minus strand of JAKLLM010000161.1, from coordinate 3,186 downwards.
GGGCCGAAGTGGCTGATGCCGCGCTTGCCCTGGGCTTCGGCGTCGGTGATGAGCTTGCGGATCTCGTCCCGCGTGTAGCGGTGGAAGCTGTCGCCCTCGACGATGGCGGCGTTGACCTTCTCACGCCAGAAGATGCCTTCGAAGGTGTGCTTCACCGTGGTGGTGCCGGCCCCGGAGGAGCCGGTCACCACGATGATGGGGTGCTTGATCGACATGGGGTTTCCGAAAGTGGGGGCCGCGCCCGCTCAGGCGTGGGCGTGCAGCCAGGTGCGCCACTGCTCGAAGAGGGCCGGGCTGGCGGCGGCGATCACCGAGCGCTTGATGGCCGGCCCGGCGGTGAGGGGCGTGCCGCCCAGGCTGCTGTAGCTGCCGCCGGCTTCTTCGAGGATCAGGCGGCCGGCGGCGTAGTCCCACAGCATCTGCCCGCCGTGGATGTAGACATCGAGGCGGCCGGCGGCCACGTAGCACCATTCGAGGGCGCTGGAGCCGAAGTTGCGCTGGGAATAATAGGGCGGCCGCACCGCGAGCTCGTCGCCCAGGTGGTGGCTGATGCGCTTGAAGTCGACGCCGGCGACGGCATCGCGGAGCGTGGTGGTCGGGTTGCGCAGGGGCAGCGGCACGTCGTTGAGCCAGGCGCCGGCGCCGCGGCCGGCGTAGAAGGCTTCGTCGGTGACGGGGTTGTACACCACGCCGAGCTGGGTCTTGTGTTCGACGAGGTAGGCCACCGCGACCCCGAAGAAGGGGATGCCGTTGGCGAAGTTGGTGGTGCCGTCGATGGGGTCGATGACCCACAGGCCGTGCATGCCCTGGTGCCACACCCGGCCCTGTTCTTCGGCGCTCATCTCTTCGCCCAGCACAGGGGCGTGGATGAGGCCGGGCAGGCGCTCGACGAGGGCGGCCTGGGAGGCCAGGTCGGCCTCGGTGAGCACGCTGCCGTCGGCCTTGCGCTCGCGGGCGGCGCGCAGGTAGCGGGGCAGGATGATCTCGCGGGCCATCTCGCGCACGAGCTGGGTGAGGCTGCGGGCTTGCTCCAGGCGTTGGGCGCTGCTCATGGCGCCTCCTTCCACTTGATCGAGCAGCCGATGCTGGCGGTCTGGGCCGTGGGGCCGTGGCCGCTGGTGGCGACCTGGTGCATCGCCTCGAAGAGCTCGCGGCGGGCGTCGGCGGGGGCGGAGGCCTTGCCGGAGGCGTCGAGGCGGCCGCGGTACTGCAGCCCGAGCCCGGCGTCGAAGCCGAAGAAGTCGGGCGTGCACACCGCCCCGTAGGCCCTGGCGACGGCCTGGTTCGCGTCGAGCAGGTAGGGGAAGGGGAAATCCATTTCGGTGGCGATGCGCCGCATGTTGTCGAACGAGTCCTCGGGGTAGTCGGTGGGGTCGTTGGACATGATCGCCACCGCGCCGATGCCCAGCCCGGAAAGCTCGCGGCAGTCGCGCAGGATGCGCGGCAGCACGGCCTTCACGTAGGGGCAATGGTTGCAGATGAACATCACCAGCAGGCCCCGGGGGCCGCGGCAGGTGGCGAGGGAGTGGAGCTTGCCGTCGACGCCCGGCAGGGTGAAATCCGGGGCGGACCAGCCGAAATCGCACAGGGGCGTGGTGAGACTGACCATATCTTCGTTTCCATCCCGTTGAGGCGCACGGATTTTGCGGATAATAGCATGATGAATCCGCGCTTCTTCTGCCCTGACGGCCTGCTTCCCGAGTCCGACATGCCCCTGCCGGGGCCGGTCGCCCACCATGCCGAGCGTGTGCTGCGGCTCGCCGTGGGCGATGTGGTGACGCTCTTCGACGGCCTGGGGGGGGAGTGTGCGGCGGTCCTGCTGGCGCTGGGCAAGCAGCCCGTCGCGCGGCTCGGGCCGCGGCTGGCGGCCGATTGCGAGTCGCCGCTGCAGATCACGCTGGTGCAGGCGCTGGCGAGCGGCGACAAGATGGACTGGGTGGTCCAGAAGGCGGTAGAGCTGGGCGCGGTGGCGATCCAGCCGGTGGCGGCCGAGCGCTCGGTGCTCAAGCTCGCCGGCGACCGGGCCGACAAGCGGGTGGCCCACTGGCAGCAGATCGCGGTGGCGGCCTGCGAGCAGTCGGGGCGCAACCGGGTGCCGCAGGTGGCGCCTATCCTGCCGCTGGCGAAATACCTGGCCCAGCGCTTCGACGGCACGCGCCTGATCCTCGCGCCGGGCGCCGCCGGGGCGCTGGCCGGCAAGGCGCGGCCGGGCGGCCCGCTGGCAGTGCTGATCGGCCCCGAGGGCGGCTGGTCACCGTCCGAGCTCGCGCTGGCCGAACATGCCGGCTGCGCGCCGCTGGCCCTCGGGCCGCGGGTGCTGCGCACCGAAACCGCCGGGCTGGCCGCGCTGGCCGCCCTGCAGACCTTGTGGGGTGATTTTTCGGGAGAGGTCGATGTTTGAATCCGCCGAGCTGGGCCATCATCTGTCGAAGGCCGAATACGAGATCATCGAACCCAAGCTGCGCACCGACCTGCTCGACGTGCAGTTCGACCTGCTCGAGCACAAGGATTTCGCCGTGGTCATCCTGATCAACGGGATAGACGGCGCCGGGCGCGGCGAGACGGTTAACCTGCTCAACGAGTGGATGGACCCGCGCCACATCGAGGTGCACGCCTTCGACCGCCCGACCGGTGACGAGGGCGAGCGGCCCCACATGTGGCGCTTCTGGCGGGCCCTGCCGCCGAAGGGCAAGATCGGCGTGATGTTCGGCAACTGGTATGTCGACCCGATCGGCGAGCGTGCCGGCGGGCGCATGAAGAAGGCGCCCCTCGACCAGCGCCTGTCCGAGCTCAACCGCTTCGAGGCGATGCTGGCGGCCGAGGGCGTGCTGCTGGTGAAGTTCTGGTTCCACCTGTCGCGGGCCGGCCAGAAGAAACGCCTCAAGGCGCTGGAGTCCAGCCCGGCCACCCGCTGGCGGGTGCAGCAGGCCGACTGGGACTTTTATGAGCAGTACGACCGTTACCGCGAGGTCGCCGAGCACGTGCTGCGCCGGACCAGCACCGGCGTGGCGCCGTGGGTGATCGTCGACGGCACCGACCCGCAGTACCGGGCGGTGCAGGTCGGCCGCACCCTGCTGGAGCGGCTGCAGCGCCGCATCGAATACGTGCGCAAGGGCTTCCGCCCGCGCCAGACGGCGGCGCCGCTGGTGGCCGCGCCCGACGAGCGCAACCTGCTCAATTCGCTGG
>JAKLLM010000160.1 GCA_023150125.1 Zoogloea sp. | reverse complement strand
GATCGGCATCGAGTACGCCGGGAACGCTTTCGAAGGATGGCAGACCCAGCCCCATGGACGCACCGTGCAGGACTTCCTGGAGCGGGCGCTGGCCCAGATCGCCCAGGCGCCGGTCAAGCTCGTGTGTGCCGGGCGGACCGACACGGGGGTTCACGCCAGCATGCAGGTGGCCCATTTCGATACGACCGCCCGGCGGCCCCTCGAAGCCTGGGTGCGAGGCGTCAATAGTCATCTGCCGACGAGCATCGGCGTGTTGTGGGCAGTGGAGGTGGATGAGAGCTTCCATGCCCGCTTCAGCGCCGAGGCGCGCCGCTATCGGTATGTGCTCATCAACCGCCGGGTGCGCCCCGGGCTGGCGAGCGGGCGGGTCGGGTGGACCCCCGGTGAGCTCGACGAGGGCGCGATGGCGGAGGCGGCAGCCTGCCTGGTGGGCGAGCATGATTTCACCTCGTTCCGGGCGGCCGAGTGCCAGGCCAAGTCTCCGGTTCGGGTGGTGCATTCAGTGTCGGTCGAGCGGCGGGGTGAGGTGTTCGTGTTCGACTTCCACGCCAATGCGTTCCTCCACCACATGATCCGCAATCTGGTCGGATCGCTGGTGTTCGTGGGCAAGGGGCGGCGCCCCGTGGGCTGGATGGCGGAGCTCCTGGCCGCGCGTAATCGCACCCTGGCGGCACCGACCTTCGCGCCGGATGGCCTCTACCTTTGTGGCGTCGATTATCCGCCCCAGTGGCCGCTGCCCGGAGGGGGGCGTATCATCGCGCCTCCGCAACTCCTGCTGCCGTGAGCCCCGTGCATCGTACCCGTATCAAGATCTGCGGCCTGACCCGTAAACAAGACGTGCGCGCCGCCGTGGAGGCCGGTGCCGACGCGATCGGTTTCGTGTTCTATCCGCCCAGCCCCCGCTACGTGAGCTTCGAGCGTGCGGCCGAGCTGGCCCGCCTCGTGCCGCCCTTCGTGAGCATCGTGGGGCTGTTCGTGAACCCGGAGCGGGATTTCGTCAATGAGGCGCTGGCCAAGGCGCCGCTGCAGGTACTGCAGTTTCATGGTGACGAGCAGGAAACCAGTTGCCTTGGTTTCGGTCTGCCTTACATCAAGGCGGCGCGGATGCGCCCTGGCCTCGATCTGTTAAAATACGCGGCTTGTTTCCCGAGCGCCCAGGGTCTGCTGGTGGATGCCTTCGTCGAAGGCTACGGCGGTGGTGGCGAAACCTTCGACTGGTCGCTCATCCCTCGCGAATTGCCTGTGCCCCTCATCCTTTCCGGCGGGCTTCACGCCGGGAACGTCGCCGATGCCGTCCGTCGTGTCCGGCCCTGGGCCGTGGATGTGTCGAGTGGCGTCGAGGCGGCAAAGGGAATCAAGGATGCCGTCCGAATCATCGAATTTGTTGCCGGAGTTCAACATGCACATGGCTGATGCCCCTTACGATCTACCCGATGCGCGCGGTCACTTCGGCCCCTATGGCGGCATTTTCGTTGCCGAAACGCTGATCCCGGCGCTCACCGAGCTGCGCCAGGCCTACGAAGAAGCCCAGCGCGACCCGGCCTTCGTCGCCGAGTTCGAGTACGAGCTCAAGCACTACGTCGGTCGCCCCAGCCCGATCTACCACGCCAAGCGCTGGTCGGAGCTGCTCGGCGGCGCCCAGATCTACCTGAAGCGCGAAGACCTCAACCACACCGGCGCGCACAAGGTTAACAATTGTATCGGCCAGGCCATGCTCGCCCGCCGGATGGGCAAGCCCCGGGTTATCGCCGAAACCGGCGCCGGCCAGCACGGCGTGGCCACCGCCACCGTTGCCGCCCGCTACGGCATGGAGTGCGTGGTCTACATGGGTTCCGAGGACGTCCGGCGCCAGGCGGCCAACGTCTATCGCATGAAGCTCCTGGGTGCCACCGTGGTGCCCGTCGAGAGCGGCTCCAAGACCCTCAAGGACGCGCTCAACGAAGCGATGCGCGACTGGGTCACCAACATCGGCAACACCTTCTACATCATCGGCACCGTGGCCGGCCCCCATCCTTACCCGATGATGGTCCGCGACTTCCAGACCGTGATCGGCAAGGAGTGCATCGAGCAGATGCCCGAGATGGCCGGGCGCCAGCCCGACTACGTGATCGCCTGCGTCGGCGGCGGCTCCAACGCGATGGGGATCTTCCACCCCTACATCGAGCACGCCGACGTGCGGCTCGTCGGCGTTGAGGCGGCCGGCAGCGGCATCGACACCGGCATGCACGCGGCGTCCCTCTCGGCCGGCCGGCCGGGGGTGCTGCACGGCAATCGCACCTACCTGCTGCAGAACGAAGACGGCCAGATCATCGAGACGCACTCGATCTCGGCCGGCCTCGACTACCCGGGCGTCGGCCCCGAGCACGCCTGGCTGAAGGATATCGAGCGGGCCGAATACGTCGGCGTCACCGACGCGGAGGCGCTGCAGGCCTTCCACGACCTGTGCCGCTTCGAAGGCATCATCCCGGCCCTCGAGTCTTCCCACGCGCTGGCTTACGCGGCCAAGCTGGCCCCCACCTTGCCCAAGGACAAGGTGCTGCTGGTCAACCTCTCCGGCCGCGGCGACAAGGATATGCATACCGTCGCCGAGAAGTCCGGCATCCAGTTCTGATCCTCACGGCCCCGCCGGCCTGTCCGGCGGGGCCGCTGACCATTCATACCCGTCCATGTCCAGAATCCAACACACTTTCAAGCGGCTTGCAGGGGAGGGGCGCAAGGCGCTGATCCCCTTCATCACCGCCGGCGACCCCGCCCCCGAGCTGACCCTGCCGCTGATGCAGGCGCTGGTGGCCGGTGGTGCCGACATCATCGAGCTCGGCGTTCCGTTTTCCGATCCGATGGCCGACGGCCCGACCATCCAGCGCGCCTCCGAGCGGGCGATCGCCGCCGGCATGAGCATGCGCAAGGTCCTCGACATCGTCCGCAGCTTCCGCGCGACCGGTGACGAGACGCCCGTCGTGCTGATGGGCTACGCCAATCCGATCGAGGCGATGGGCGTCGGGCCATTCACCCGCGCGGCCGCCGAGGCCGGCGCCGACGGCGTGCTGGTGGTCGACTACCCGCCCGAGGAGTGCCACGAGTTCGCTGCCAGCTGCAAGGCGGCGGGGCTCGATCCGGTCTTCCTGCTTCGACGAGGTGGCCCGGCGTATCCCGGTGATCCGCGACAAGGTCGGCATGCCGGTGGGCGTCGGCTTCGGCATCCGCGATGCGGCCACCGCGGCACGCATCGCCGGGCTCGCCGATGCGGTCGTGATCGGCAGCCGCATCATCGAGGAGATCGAGCAAAGCAGCCGCGAAGAAGCGCCGGCTCGCGTCACCGCCTTCATCCGCGGCGTGCGCGAAGCGATGGATGCCGCGGTCGGGCAGCCGGGGGGTGCCCGATGAGCTGGCTCAAGAAGCTCCTGCCGCCCAAAATCAAGCGCGACACGCCCTCCGGGCGCAAGGCGATTCCGGAAGGCCTGTGGAGCAAGTGTCCGGCCTGTGAGGCCGTGCTGTACCGTTCCGACCTCGAGAGCAATCTCAACGTCTGCCCCAAGTGCGGCCACCATCAGCGCATCCGGGCGCGCCAGCGCATCGATCTGCTGCTCGACCCCGAAGGCCGTTTCGAGATCGGCGCCGAGGTGGTGCCGGTGGACCCGCTCAAGTTCAAGGATTCCAAGCGCTACCCCGATCGTCTTGCCGCGGCCAACGAGGACACCGGCGAGGCCGATGCGCTGCTCGTGGTGCAGGGCGCGATCAAGACCGTGCCGGTGGTCGTGGCCTGTTTCGAGTTCGAGTTTCTCGGCGGTTCCATGGGCTCCGTGGTGGGTGAACGCTTCGTGCGGGGCGTGAAGGCTGCGCTCGAGCAGCGGCTGCCTTTCATCTGCGTCACCGCAACCGGCGGCGCGCGGATGCAGGAAGGCCTGTTCTCGCTGATGCAGATGGCCAAGACCACCGCCGCGATCACCCAGCTCGCCGAGCGCAAGCTGCCCTTCATCACCTTGCTCACCGACCCGACCATGGGTGGCGTGTCGGCCAGCTTCGCCTTCATGGGCGACCTGGTGATCGGCGAGCCCGGCGCCCTGATCGGCTTCGCCGGCCCGCGGGTGATCGAGCAGACCGTGCGTGAAACCCTGCCGCCGGGCTTCCAGCGTTCCGAGTTCCTGCTCGAGAAGGGCGCGCTCGACCTGATCATCGACCGCCGTGAGCTCCGTGATCGCATCGCCGAGCTCCTCACGCTGCTGACCCGGCAGGCTTCCGTCAGCAGCGTGGCCTGACATGCAGCTGCCTGAAACACTCGAGGGCTGGCTCGGCCTGCTCGAAGCCCGTCATGGCCAGGCCATCCAGCTCGGGCTCGAGCGGGTGCGGCTGGTCCGCGATGCCCTGAATCTGCCCCAGACCTGCCCGGTGTTCACCATCGGCGGCACCAACGGCAAGGGTTCCACCTGCGCGCTGCTCGAAGCAGTGCTGCTTGCCGCTGGCTACCGGGTCGGCCTGTACACCTCGCCGCATCTGCTCAAGTACAACGAGCGTGTCCGGATCGACGGGCGCGATGCGTCCGACGAGGCTCTCGTTGCAGCATTCGCCGAGGTCGAGCGGGCCCGGGGCGACGTTCCGCTCACCTACTTCGAGCACGGCACGCTGGCGGCCTGGGTGGCCTTCAGCCGGGCGGGGCTCGACGCGATCATCCTCGAGGTCGGGCTGGGTGGCCGTCTCGACGCCGTCAATGTGTTCGAGCCCGACTGCGCGATCGTCACCAGCGTGGCGATGGATCACATGGATTTCCTCGGCGACACCCGGGAGGCCATCGGTTTCGAGAAGGCCGGCATCTTCCGCCCCGGCCGTCCGGCCATCTGCAGCGATCCGATGCCGCCGGCGTCCCTTGTGGCGCACGCCGAGGCGATCGGCGCCAGGCTGTGGATCACCGGCCGCGATTTCGGCTTCGCCGGCGACCAGAACCAGTGGGCCTTCTGGCTGGCCGGCGGCAGCCGGCGCGGCGGGCTGGCCTATCCGGCCCTGCGCGGGACCAACCAGCTCCTCAACGCTTCGGCGGTGATGGCTGCCTGCGAGGCCGTGCGCGAGATCCTGCCGGTGCCCATGCAGGCCATCCGCCAGGGCTTCATGCTGGTCGAGCTGCCCGGGCGTTTTCAGGTGCTCCCGGGGCGGCCGTCGGTTGTCCTCGATGTGGCCCACAACCCCCAGGCCGCGGGGGTTCTCAACGAGAACCTGGCGAGCATGGGTTATTTCCCCGAAACCTGGGCGGTGCTGGGCATGCTGGGCGACAAGGACGTGGCTGGTGTGGTCCGCCTGCTCCGTGACCGGGTCGACCACTGGCGGCTAGCCAGCTTGCCAGGCCCTCGCGGCCTGAGCGCAGCGCGCCTGGCCGAGATCCTCCGCGAAGTCGGGGTGAGCGGCGATGTCAGCGAACACGATTCGCCGCGGGCTGCGTACCAGGTCGCACGTGATGGCGCGGCCGAGGGTGATAGAATCGTAATCTTTGGTTCCTTCCTGACCGTGGCTGACGTGCTGGCGGTGGTGAAGGCACCGCAATAGGTAAGTGCTGCAAGAATGGCGGATAACGATTCCCAGATCGACCTGAAGAAGCGTGCGCGCAGGCGCCTGGTAGGGTCCGCAGCGCTGGCCTTGGCGGCTGCCATCGTGTTGCCGATGGTGATGGATCACGAGCCGCGGCCGCCTTCCCAGGATGTACAGATCCGCATTCCCAGCCAGGAGGGCAGCAACTTCACCTCCCGCGTCATCAACGGCAAGGCGCCTGCCCCGGCTCAGCCCCAGGCAGGTGTGGCGATGGACGAGACTAGCGCTCCCGAGGTCGACGCAAGCCCGAGCCCAAGCCTGATCCCAGGTTGAAGGAGAAGGAGCGCGAGCGCGAAAGGGAGAAAGAGCGGGAGAAAGAGCGCGAACGCGAAAAGGAGCGGGAGCGTGAAAAGGCCCGCGCCGAAGCCGAGCGCGCCAAGGCGCTGCTCGCCGGTGCCAGTCCCAAGGATGAGGCCGGCAAGTCCCATGTGGTGGGCCTCGGTGCCTATCGCGAGGAGGGCAATGTGGCGATCCTGCGGGCCAAGCTGAAGGCTGAAGGCTACCCTTCCTACACCGAGAAGCTGGGCGACAAGATCCGGGTGCGAGCAGGCCCGTTCCCGAACAAGGCGGCGGCCGACAAGGCGGCCGCGCGCATCCAGAAGGTGCTCGGCGTGTCGGCGTCGGTCGCGGCCAAGCCTTGATCCGCGTGATTCCTTGAGCGGATTCGATTACGCGCTTCTCGCCCTGGTGGGGCTGTCGGCGCTCCTGGGCTTCTGGCGCGGTCTGGTCTCGGAGCTCATCGCGCTCGGGGCCTGGCTGCTGGCCTTCGTGATGGCGAAGTCCTTCATGCCAGAGCTTCAGCCCCATGCGGCACAGTGGGTGAAGGAACCGCTGCTGCAGGGGCCGGTGACATTTTTGGTGATTTTCATTGCCGTTCTCATCGTGGTGGCACTCGCACGCTGGCTTCTTGGCCTGCTGGTGCAGGCCGCCGGGCTGGGTTTGGCCGATCGCTTCCTGGGAGCCTGTTTCGGCACCCTGAGGGGCGGTCTGATAGTTTTCGCATTGGCGTTGCTCGTCGGCATCGGCGGCTTCGCCAAGGAAGCCTGGTGGCGGGAGGCGAGCCTGTCGGCACCCCTCGAAACCGCCGTGCTGGCTTCAAGACCCTGGCTCCCCGAGCCGTTGGCAAAAAGACTTCGATACCGATAGGTGGTTTGAAATGTGTGGGATTCTGGGCGTAGTAGCGACGACACCCGTCAATCAGCTTCTTTATGATGGCCTGCAGGTGCTCCAGCACCGGGGGCAGGACGCCGCGGGCATCGCGACGTCCGAAGGTGGGCGTTTCCACATGCACAAGGCCTCCGGGCTGGTGCGCGATGTGTTCCGTACCCGCAACATGCGCGACCTGCCGGGTACCTGGGGTATCGCCCACGTGCGCTACCCGACGGCGGGCTCCGCTTCGGCGGCCGAGGAGGCGCAGCCTTTCTACGTGAATTCGCCCTTCGGCCTGATGCTGGCCCACAACGGCAACCTCACGAACTCCGAAGAGCTGAAGCGCGAGATGTTCCTGTCGGATCTCCGGCACATCAACACCAACTCCGACTCCGAAGTCCTGCTCAACGTGCTGGCCCATGAGCTGCAGGCTGCGGCCAAGGGCTTCCGGCTCGACGAGGAGACGGTGTTCACGGCGGTAGCCGGGGTGCACCGGCGCTGCCGCGGCGCCTACGCCACTCTCGCGATGATCTCCGGCACCGGCCTGCTGGCCTTCCGCGACCCCTACGGGATCCGGCCGCTGGTGATCGGCCGCAACGATACGCCGAAGGGCACCGAGTGGATGGTGGCTTCCGAAAGCGTGGCCCTCGACGTGCTCGGCTTCAAGCTGGTGCGCGACGTGGCGCCCGGCGAGGCGATCCTGATCGACACCGAAGGCCGCTTCCATAGCCGCCAGTGCGCAGCGCACACGACCCACGCGCCGTGCATGTTCGAGTTCGTCTATCTGGCCCGCCCCGATTCGTTGATCGACGGCATCTCGGTGTACGACGCGCGCATCAAGATGGGTGAGTTCCTGGCGCGCAAGCTGCGCGCGACGATGCCGCACCTCAAGATCGACGTGGTCATCCCGATCCCCGATTCGAGCCGGCCGTCGGCGATGGAGATGGCCCATCACCTCAACGTGCCGTACCGGGAAGGCTTCGTCAAGAACCGCTACATTGGCCGCACCTTCATCATGCCGGGCCAGGCGATCCGCAAGAAGTCGGTGCGCCAGAAGCTCAACACGATCCACCAGGAGTTCAAGGGCAAGGCGGTGCTGCTGGTGGACGACTCCATCGTCCGCGGCACGACCAGCCGCGAGATCGTCCAGATGGCCCGCGACGCCGGCGCCACCAAGGTCTACATGGCCTCGGCGGCGCCCCCGGTGCGCTTTGCCAACGTGTACGGCATCGACATGCCCACCAAGGGCGAGCTGATCGCCAGCGACCGGACCGAAGAGCAGATCTGCGCCGAGATCGGTGCCGATGCGCTGATCTACCAGAACCTCGACGACCTGAAGGCGGCCGTGCAGGCGCTCAACCCGGCGATCTCGGTGTTCGAGACCTCGTGCTTCGACGGTTGCTACGTTACCGGCGACGTGACGGCCGAATACCTCTCCGGTGTCGAGAACCAGCGCAACGACGCGGCCAGCAAGCCGAGCCGCGAGGACGGCGGTGGCCAGATGGACCTGAACCTGATTTCCCGGAGCGAAGGGTGAGCACGAACCCGATGGACGATCTGGCGATCGATACGCTAGCCGTGCGTGCCGGCATTGAGCGCAGCCAGTTCAACGAGCACTCCGAGGCGCTGTACCTGACCTCGAGCTTCGTCTTCAGCAGCGCGGCCGAGGCCGCGGCGCGCTTCTCCGGCGAGGTTGAGGGCAATGTCTATGCCCGTTTCACCAACCCCACGGTTACCGCGATGCAGCAGCGGCTGGCGGCGCTGGAAGACGCCGAGGCCTGCGTGGCCACCGCGTCCGGCATGGCAGCGATCCTGTCTACGGTGATGGCGCTCCTCTCGGCGGGCGATCACGTGGTGGTGTCCCGTGGCGTTTTTGGCGCCACCCAGCAGCTGTTCGGCAACATCCTGTCGCGTTTCGGCATCGAGAGCACCTTCGTGCCGGCCACCGATCTGGCCGCCTACAAGGCTGCGGCCACGCCGAAGACCAAGCTGTTCTTCGTCGAGTCGCCCTCCAACCCGCTCACCGAGCTGGTCGACATCGCTGCAGTGGCGGCGATCGCCCACGAGGCGGGGGCCGTGCTGGCGGTGGACAACTGCTTCTGCTCGCCGGCACTGCAGCAACCCCTCAAGCTGGGCGCCGATCTGGTGATCCACTCGGCCACCAAGTATCTGGATGGCCAGGGCCGGGTTCTGGGCGGCGCGGTGTGCGGCAGCAAGGCGCTGGTCGATGAGGTGCTGAAGTTCCTGCGTACGGCGGGGCCGTCGATCTCGCCCTTCAACGCCTGGATCATCCTGAAGGGCCTCGAGACCCTCAAGATCCGTATGGACGCCCAGTCGGCAGCGGCCCTCGAGCTGGCCCGCTGGCTGGAGGCCCAGCCCCAGGTGGAGCGGGTGCACTATCCTGGCCTGCCGTCCCATCCCCAGTATGAGCTGGCCAGGCGCCAGCAGCGCAGTGGCGGGGCGATCGTCAGCTTCGAAGTCAAGGGTGGCCGGCCGGAAGCCTGGAAGGTTGTCGATGCGACCCGGGTCGTGTCGATCACCGCCAATCTGGGCGACACCAAGACGACCCTGACCCACCCGGCCTCCACCACCCACGGCCGCATCTCGCCGGAAGCCCGCGAGGCGGCCGGCATTCGCGAGAGCCTGCTGCGCGTGGCGGTGGGGCTGGAATCGGTGGACGACCTCAAGGCCGATCTGGCCCGCGGCCTGGCGCTGATCGAGGTCTGATCGCTGCTGCCAGGGGGAACAAAAAACGGCGCCCCATCGGCGCCGTTTTTTATTGGAGATGCTGGCGTTGCAGCAGGCCGCCGGACCACACCAGCACTTCGCCGCGGGCTTCGCCGCCGTCCTCGCGCCAGTCGGCGAGAACCCAGCGCTCGCAGGGCTGGTCGTCCACGACGAGCCGGTGTTCGGCAGGGCGGTGGGTGTGGCCGTGGATCAGGGGCGCAAAGCCGTGCTCGCGGAACAGCGCGGCGACGGCGTCGGCATTGACGTCCATGATGGCTGCGGCCTTTTCGGACTTGGCTTCTTCGCTTTTCATCCGCACGCCGGCGATGATCTGCTTTCGCACGGCCAGCGGCTGGCCGAGGAACTGGGCCTGCCAGGCGGGGTTGCGCACCTGCTTGCGGAAGGCCTGGTAGGCGATGTCGTCGGTGCACAGGCTGTCGCCGTGGCACAGGACGAAGGCCTGGTCACCCAGCTCGATACGGGCGGGCTCGGCAAGAATCTGCAGCCCGGCGCGGCTGGCGAAGTCGGCGCCGATCAGGAAGTCCCGGTTGCCGGGCATGAAGGACACCTGGCAGCCGGCTCCGGCAAGTGTAGCGAGCAGCCCGGCCACATGGGTGTTCAGCGGGTCGTCGAGATCGTCGTCGCCGGCCCAGTATTCGAAGAGGTCGCCCAGGATGTAGAGCCTCGCGGCGGCCCGGGCCGGGCCGGCGAGGTAGCGCTCGAAGACTGCGGTGAGCGCAGGGCGATCGGCGCAGAGGTGCAGATCGGAGATGAAATGGACTTGCATGCGCCTTCGCCCCTGGTCAGCCGTATCAGATGACTTCGGCGCGCTGGATGACCACGTCTTCCTTCGGCACGTCCTGGTGGAAGCCGCTGGTGCCGGTCTTGACACCCTTGATCTTGTTCACCACGTCCATGCCTTCGCTGACGCGGCCGAACACGCAGTAGCCCCAGCCCTGGACGTTCTCGGCCTTGAAGTCGAGGAAGTCGTTGTCGGCCACGTTGATGAAGAACTGGGCGGTGGCAGAGTGCGGGTCCTGGGTGCGGGCCATCGCGATGGTGCCGGCTTCGTTCTTGAGGCCGTTGTTGGCTTCGTTCTTGATCGGCGCGTTGGTGCCCTTCTGCTTCATGCCGGGCTCCATGCCGCCACCCTGGATCATGAAGCCGTTGATCACGCGGTGGAAGATGGTGTTGTCGTAGTGGCCGGCCTCGACGTAGGCGAGGAAGTTCTTGACGGTCTCGGGGGCCTTTTCGGCGTCGAGTTCGATGACGATGTCGCCGTGATTGGTGGTGAGTTTGACTGCCATGGGGTGCTCCTGTGGGAAAGGGGTTTGAGTTATTTGCCAGCCTTCTCGGGCAACTGGTGGGCTGACTGGATGATGACCGGCGTGGCCGGCACGTTCTGGTGGAAGCCGCGGGTGGTGGTGGGCTCCTTGCCGATCTTGCGCACCACGTCCATCCCCTCGCTGACCTTGCCGAACACGGCGTAGCCGGCGCCGTCCGGCGACGGGTAGTTGAGGGCGCGGTTGTTCTCGAGGTTGATGAAGAACTGGGCCGAGGCCGAGTTCGGGTCCTGGGTGCGGGCCATGGCGATGGTGCCGGCGTCGTTCCTGAGGCCGTTGCGGGCTTCGTTCTCGATGGGCGCCCGGGTGGCCTTTTCTTCCATGCGGGCGTTCATGCCGCCACCCTGGATCATGAAGCCGTCGATGACCCGGTGAAAGATCAGGCCGTCGTAGAAGCCGGACTTCACGTACTCGAGGAAGTTGGCGACCGTCTTGGGGGCTTTCTCGGGGTAGAGCTCGAGGACGATGGGGCCGGCGCTGGTCTTGAGTTCGACGAGCGGGTTGCCGGCGGCGGCGATCAAGGCCTGGGAGGCGAGCGCGAGGGCGACGAAGAGCTTCTTCATGGGGTGTCCGGATGCGAGGGGAGGAAAAACGGGAAAGGGCAGGCCAGCGTCAGGCGAAGCCTTCGTAGACGATCTTCCAGTGCCGGCCTTCCTTCTGCCAGTACTGGCGCTTCTTGAGGACGTTGGAGAGGTTGTTGCTCCGGTAATCCTGCTCGAAGGTAACGACCACCAGGTCTTCCTTGCCCGGGTTGCGGAACACGCTGAGCTTGCCGAGCTCGACCTTGATCCAGCTCTTGCTGGCATTGACCAGGCGTTTCTGCTCGGACCAGCGCTCGATGCCGCCTTCGCTGTTGCGGAAATTCTTGGAGTAGTGGGACAGGTAGCGGGCGACGTCCCGGCTTTCCCAATCCTTGCGCCAGGCTTCGATCTGGCGGTTGAGGGCGGTGCGCTCGGCCGCCCAGTCGTCGAGGCTGAGCCACTCGATGGTGTTGCTGATGATGACCGGGGTCAGGCCGATCTGCAGGTAGCCGGAGACGGCGTCGAGGTCGCGGTTGGTGAGCACGACGCAGCCGTCGGAGGCCTTGGGTGGCCGCGAGTAGGTGTCGCTGGGCGTGCCGTGCAGCCAGATGCCGTGCCCGTCGCGGCCCTGCTGGCGGTCCCATTCGTTGGGATAGTTGATGGGGAAGGCGCCGTTTCCGTAGAAGTCGGAGAGCTTCTGGCGGGGCAGGTTGGCGGTGACGTGATAGACGCCGACCGGCGTGCGCTTGTCGCCTTCGCGGCTCTTCTCGGCACCGAGCTTGCCGTGGCTGATGTAGTAGTCGGCCACGAAGCGGGGGCGGCCGTTGTCGTTCTGGTAGATGTAGAGCCGCGCCTTCTGGGTGTCGACGACGACGGCGTATTTCTGCTCCGCCTCCATCTGCAGGAGGTAGCGGGGCACGTAATTGTTGGGCGGCCGGTTGCGATAGGCCTTGAGCCGGGCGACGGCTTCTTCGCGGAGGTCGGCCAGCTTGTCGGCCGGGGCGTCGGGCGAGCCGCCGAAGCTCGGCAGCGGACGGCTGCGGGCCAGCAGCAGGTCGCCGCGGATGAGGTGGGCGAGCCGGAAGTTGGGGTAGCGCTGGATGAGCGAATCGACCTTCTCGAGGGCATCGGGCAGGCGGCCGCGTTCGATGTCCTTGAAGACCGCGCCGAGCGCTGCGTCCGGGTCGCTGCCCGGCGGCGACGCAGAACCGCCTGCACCGAAGGCAAGCAGGGGAACGCTCGCCAGCAGCACGACGAGCCCCTGGCGCAACAATTGAAACAGCGAGCCCATCAACCGCCGACCCGCTCCTGCACGATGACCCATTTTCCGTCCTGCAACATGAGGTTGAGTGTCTTGTTGGAGGAGGTGGACAAGTTTGCCGAGCGATAGTGCTGACGAAGTTTCACCGTTGCGCGATCGCCGGTGACGCTGACGACCTTCACGTTCTCGAGGTTGACCTCGATGTCGCCGGGCTTGGTGAGTCGCTGGTTGCGTTCTTCTTCCCAGGCCTTGCGGTTGAGCCCCTTGGGCGGCTCGAACTCACGGCCGTAGTGGGAGAGATAGCCCTTGACGTCCTTGCGCGACCAGGCGCTGGCCCAGCTCTGGACGGCCTTGCCGATCGCGGCGGCCTGGGCAGGGGTTTCGTCCTTGGGCTTGGCGGCGACCTTCGGCTCTTCCTTGACCGGGGCCGCAGCGGGCTGGGGCGCAGGGCTTGGCTTGGCGACGGGTGCCGGAGCCGGCGCGGGGGGCGGTGTTACCGGCTTGGCTGGCGGGGCAACGGCCGCCACCA